>JACWEP010000016.1 GCA_014653375.1 Pelagibacterales bacterium SAG-MED48
ATAGAGACATGAAAGACAAGTTAATAGCCGAGGAGAGAATGAAACAATTTGAAAGAGATGTACTACATTGGATCAATTATGATTATGTTGTAGTAAATGATAATCTAAATAGTTGCTTTAAAAAGATACAAAATTTAATAAATGCAGAAATAAATAATGGGTCTAAGGATTATGATCTAGAATTTATAAGAAATCATGTAAATAAATTAACTTCGTAAATTTTCGTAAGCGCAGGTTAGCTGGTAATAAGTATCAAAATCTAAGTTTTGAGGTCTCAAATTTAAATCAATTTTAAGTTCATTTAAAACTCTTTGATCACCATTAAATATTTGATTGAAAGGTTTCTTTAACATCTTTCTTCGGTGATTAAAAAAAATTCTTGTAACTTTTTCTAAGTTTTTTGGATTTTTTATTTTATAAAATTTTTTTTTGGGGGAAAAAAATAACAAAGAGCTATCTATTTTTGGTCTGGGGGAGAAAGATTCAGGCTTAATATCACAGATTTTTTCAACATTTAATTTCCAATTACTTAAAATTGATAATCTGCCATAATCTGAAGTATTAAATTTAGCAATTATTCTATCCGCAACCTCTTTTTGAAACATTAAAATTAGATTATCAAACCAAAATTCATCATTTGTTTGTGTGATCCATTTACTTAATATTTCAGTAGAGATATTGTATGGCAGATTTCCAAATACAGTTACTTTGTTTTTAAATATTAAATTTTCATCTACTTGTAGTATATCATCATTAATAATTGTGAGTTGATCCTTAAAGGTTTCACTTAGATTAATTGCCAAATTATCATCTTTTTCAATAACAAACATTTTTTTTGGATTTTTTTTAAGAATGAAAGATGTTAAATTTCCTGTTCCAGGCCCCACTTCTAGAATAGTTTTATCTTTAATTTGAACTACATTTGTAATTTTTTCTAGAACTTCTCTATCTATTAAAAAATTTTGACCTAAACTTTTTTTAGCTCTAATCAATTTTTATCCAAAAATTTAATTGCTCTTGATAAGCTTAAAGGGTTAGATAGATTTTTACCTAGCATAGTTTCATTTGGACCATGATCAGGAGAAACCCTTATAAATGGCAAACCCAAAGTTATGTTGATAGCATCATATTCAAATAGAGTTTTTAATGGAGCAAGAACTTGGTCATGATACATTCCAATAATTACATCAAATTTTTTTCTATTATCTTTTAAAAAAATAGTATCAGCAGGATATGGGCCTGATACATTATATCTATTCTTTAAATATTGTATTGTTGGCTTAATAATTTTTTCATCTTCATTGTATTTATGAATACTTTCACAATGTGGGTTTAAACCTAAAATAGCAATTCTGGGTTTAATTTTAAATTTTTTTTCATAAAAATCATTAACTAGAGACACGCTCTTTAAGATAATTTTTTTGTTTATTTTTTTTGAAACTAGTTTTAATGGTAAATGAGTAGTAATTGGGCAAACGGAGAGAGTTTCATTATAAATTAGCATGCAAGTATTTTTTGCTTGAAATTTTTCAGAAATATATTCTGTAATTCCTAAAAATTTTTTTTTTAAAAATTGTTTTTTCGAAATTGGTCCATTAATAAATTTATGAATATTATTTTTTTTAATTATTTGAAAAGCCAAATCAAATGAGTTTTTAATATATATATTTGATTTTTTTGATATTTTTTCAAAAGCTTTACCAGGATTATATTTAATATCTATCAGGTTTATTGTTTTGTTATCTAATTTATAAGATTTTAATTTTGAGATCTGCAATAGTTTAATTTTTTTCTTAAATTCAAATTTTTGCATCTGAAGAGTTAATAATTTTTTTGATGAAATAAGTATTATTGGACTTTTAATCTTATCTTTGCTCAAAACTTTAAAAAATAGTTCTAAAAAAACACTATTTGGTTCGCCTGAAACAATTAAAATTGGACTATAATTCATTTATTACAATATCTTTCTTCACCTTGTTAAAATATATATTTGAAAATCTATTTAATTGTTGGTTAGTTTTTTCTTTAACTATTTTTTCAACTTCATTTTCTATATCAAACTCTTTGTTAACTTCTTTAAAATCCAAAAGTTTTAAAATTAAAAAACCTCCTGGCACTAATATTGGACTCGTATGCTCTCCAATTTTTAATTTTTTAATTTTCTTATAAATTTGTTCACTTAAGATTGATTCTGAAATCCAACCTAAATTACCACCTTTATTAGCTGTATCCGAAATACTATAAGCTAAAGCTGTTTGGGCAAAATTTATTTCTTTAATACTATTATCGATAAGAAGAAATTTTTTATTCAAATCTTCATTTTCATCAATATTAAATAAAATTTCTGAAATTAAAAATTCGGTTAGTTTTTTATTATTTGATAAATTGTTTTTTATTGATTGTTTATCAATTTTTACATTTCGATTATACCTACTGTAAATTAATTGATTCCACAGTACTTCAATTGAAATTTTTTTTTTGATTACATGAGGATCTATATCTTTACTCAATAAAAAATTTTCAAATTCAGTAATAGTGTTAATTTCAAACTCCTTAAAATAATTAATTATTAGATTATTTAAAATTTTATCTTCAATCTTAATTTCTTTAACTACTCTTTTAATTTCTATTTCTTTAATCTTTTCTCTAATTATTGAGTTTTTTGAAATCTCAAATGCCTTTTCTTTTTCTATCTTTTTAAATTCTTTGTTAATAGTTTTTAAATATTCTAATTCAGTGAAAATATCTAATGAAGTAATAATTATATTATTTACTTTAAAAAGAATTTTATTTTCAACTGAATTGCAATTATTAATTATTAATAACGAATAGATAATACTTATAATTATATATTTTAATTGTTTAATCATTTCTTTATTTAATTTTCTAGTAAATCATTAGCATCATACTCGTATGTTGTTAAAGGAAATAGAGTTACTGTAAATAATAAATTTTGAGTAGGTCTTAAATCTCCATCTGAGTAGTAAGTTTTTTTATATTTAATACCAGCTGTTAAACAATCATTTTTATATTGATAAACAAGATCATAAAATTCAGTTAAATTTAATTTTCTATTTCGTCTAGTTTTAAATGAAAAAAAGTTCTTATCATCTAGGTTGTATGCAATGGAGCCGCCAACAATATTTGAGTCTCCTCGCTCTCCATTTTCTTCAATAAAATTAAATTTTGTTACAATATTATTAAGAGATATTGTTGTATCAATATTGTTATATTCCAGGGTGTTTAAATCATTATCTAGAGAAAAATTATAACCAATTTCAATATTGTCTGAGAATTTATTGGTAACAGATCCAAATAAATTTGAATTTATTCGATTTAAAGTACTATTGTTTGGGATAAATTTTTCTTCTTTGTCTCTCAAGATAGTGGCTAGTTTCATTTCAAAATAATTATTAATCTGATTTAATTTATCTTTTCTTTCTTTACTATAATTTAATCCCAACGTCAGCGACCTGCCAGACTCATAAGTATCTGATAAACCTAGCCTATTAATTGTCCATACATTATTTGCATCTATTGTTCTTCCTGTTGTTGAGTAATTTTTCATATCACTTGGGTTAAATCTGAATGATAATTTTGGTGTTAATAGATTTTTAGATATTTCGCTTTCTTTTATTAATGGCATGCTTACATCCATATTGTACAAGCTAATTAATTCACTTTGTGTAATAGATTTATATTTAGTTGATTTTTTTCCAATAGAATTTAAATTCTTTAAATTAATACCAAAATTATTTTTAAATCCTAAATTACTGATAAAATCTAAACTATTATAAGTAATATTGTTTATAATATTTGTTTCAAGTTTGTTGGTATTATTGAGAACATTATTTCCACTAGAGCCGAAGGACAAATTACCGTCAAAATAATTTTGTGAAATATTTTTATTAAAGTTATAATAAGGTAAAACATATTGATATCGATCACTTTGTTTTTTTATTCTTAAATTTTCATAACTTAAAACTCCAGTTTCAAAATTGTAGTTTTGATGATCTAAATTAAGTACAGCATTATTAGTTAATTGATTAAAATTACCAGGTCTCAATTTTGATTTAGTAATATATTGATCAAACACATTTAAATATGTGTCATTTGACACTTTCTGAATTGATATATTTAAGTCACTAGAATTAAAGTTTTCTAAACTTAGATCTAAATTATATTTTAAAAATAAGTGTGATAAACTATTTGTTTTCTTAGTAGTGTATGACTGGTAGTTATTAACAAAGGCAAAATCTGACAAAAAATTAGAATTTTTATTTTCTTGTCTGTATTCTAAAGATGACATTAATGTATCTGTATCAAACCAAATAGGAGTTAAAGTCAAATCTTTATTTTCAGAAATTACTTTAAAATATGGTAATGTTAATGAGCCTCCAAGCACATTAGAGTCATTTATTTCTGGCTGAAGTAATCCTGATTGTCTTTTTACAGATGGGTCAGGATGAAAAAATTTAGGAAGATATAATACAGGAAAGTCGTAAATTTTTAGTACAGCATTTTTGTAATTGAGTGTTTTTTTTATTTTGTCATGTTTTATAATATCAGACTGTATTGACCAAGGCGGACAAGTATCATTCTTTTTACAACTAGTAAAAACACCTTTATTAATTATCGTTATATTTTCGTCACCTTTTGAAGAAACACCTTCTATTCTTGGATCATTTTCAGTATTAGCAAAAATATTTTTGTGAATTTTAATTTTAGTATCTTTTGCAATGAACTTTTTATTTTTAAGATTTATAATTCCATCTTCTAAGAAAAATTTATCACTTTTAGGAAGATTATAATTTGTAATAATTAGAAATTTTTCTCCTTTAATAATTTCTTCATTTATTAAATAATTAAATTTTTCAGCAAAATAAACTTGAGAGTCTTGATCTTTAATTTTTGATTTGTGTTGAGAACTTAAAATCTTATCATTGTGAAGATATGTAACATCCTTAGAATTTATAATGTATCTTGATTGAATAAATGCTTCTGTGTCACCATTTGTAATTATTTTTTCTAAATTTTTATAATAAGTAGCATCGTTAGCTAAAATCAAATAGTCATTTATAGAGTCTTTTATTTTAACGTCGCCATTCGCATTTATTATGTTGGTAATTTTATTATATTCAAAGTTATCCGCATCAATAATGATGCCTTCATTTATAGCTTGTGATTGACCTTTAGTTAGAAATAATTCCTCATTTTTAAGATAGGTTGCATTATTTGTATAAATTAAATAATTTTCACTTTTATTATCAATCTTAACATCACCATTAGCATCTATCACGTTAGTAATTTTATTATATTCAAAGTTATCCGCATTAATAATGATGCCTTCACTTATAGCTTGAGATTGACCTTCAGAAAAAATGAATTCTTTATTTTTAAAATAAGTAACTTTTTGAGATGTAATTATTATATTTTCTTTTTTATCATCAATCTCAACATCGCCAATTGCAATAAGTATATTTCTTAATTTATCATATTCAAAATTATTTGCTTTTATAACAGTACCATCATTAGAAGTTGCAGTTCCACCATTTTTTCCAAGAAATTTATTACCTTCTTCAATAATTTCTACTTCTGTTACATCAAAATTAAAAACTTCAGCAGCATATATGCTGGAGCTAGTGATGATATTTAAAATCAAAATTAAAAAAATATATAATATTTTATTTATCATTAATTTTATTTAACATTAAACTATTCACTATAGTTAGTAAGATTAGAGGTATTAGAATAGCAAAGATTATCGACATTCTTTCTGTGTTACCCATCACCATAAAAAAATTATTTATATAATATATAATAACAGAAAAAAATAAACCTAATGAGATTTTAAAAGTTGTATTATGTAATCTTTTTATTCTAAACATGATTAGAGATGAAAAAAAAGCTATCAACAAAAGATATAATGGGTAGAAACTAATTTTTAATAATTGAAGATTAATTTCAGTGAGTGAATAATTTAGTCTTTTATAGTTTTTTCTTAACTCAAAAAGCTCGAAAATGGTTAAAGAAGATAAATTGGAATAAAGAGATTGAATTCTTTTATAGTCAAAATTTGTTTTTATTTTTAATAATTTTTGCACCTCATAATTATTTCTTTTATAAATCGTAACATCATTTATTTTCCATTCTTTATTTTGAATATCTATTTTATCACTTCTTAAATTTCTAATAACTTTATAATTTTGATCAAATTCAGTTATAAAATTATTAATTAAGAAATTATCTTTTATTTTTGAAGAATTGACTATATAAATTTTTTCATCTATTTCATCTTTGATCCATAAACCATTTTTTGTAATTACAGCCAAGTATTTTGTGTCAGTTGTAAATTTGGTTTTTTTATCTAAATAAAAGTTTTTAAAAGTCGCTGAAAAATTATAAAATATTATAGTTAAGATAATTGCTGTAATGAGCGTGATTACACTATAAATCCTCAATATACTTGAATTTTTTAAGCCTGAATATTTGAAAATTTCAATTTCATTATTATTAAAAAGTTTAATAAAAAATAATTGAGTTGTTATTAAGAATATAAAAGGAAGCATTTCAAAAATCATCGAAGGTGAATTTAATAATGAAAGAAGTATTGGAAAAGCAATACTCACTTCAATTTCTTTAAAAAATTCTAATTCTGTTAATAAATTTAAAATAAATATTAAACTAAACATTATGGAAATTACAAAAAATAAAGATTTAGAGAAAATTGATAAAAGAAATTTTATGTATACTTTCATTTGTTTAAATATTTATAATTAAATTTTTTAATGAATATTAGGTATAGAGTTATAATAAACACAATTGGTAGTAATGAAATTACAATATTTCTAAACAATGAGTCTGAGATTAATCTTATGGTTGTTTCTGAAAAAATTATAAAAAATAGACCTATTAAAAATGTAATAAGTTTTAATTTTGAATACCTGGAGTCTTCTTTTGATAAAATTATTAATAGAAGAGGGACTAATGACAATAACAAAATATAGAAAGGAATTATAAATCTTTTATATAATTCTTTAAAAATATTATTTGAGTTTCTTATTGCGCAATTTACTATTTTAGGATCAATTTTATTTTTTTTTGTTGAAATTAAGAAGTTTGCACATTTAACTAAATTAAAAGATGAAAGTTCTTGAGTTTTTTGTTGTGTAACAAGTGTGCTTGACTCAGCATTATTTATTGGGAAATCTGATTTTGAAAAACTAATGTTAGTTAATTCATCATTTTTTTTTGTAATGGTTTCTCCATCAAATAATACCAAAATTGGCATATTGTTAATTTCTTTAAAGAACCCTTTTTTTGCGTAAGTTATTTGAAAATTGTTTTGATCGATTTCTTTTTTTAAATATAAATTATATAAATTTCCTTCTACATCTTTCTTTTCACTGTAAATTGTAATTTTTTTTAAAGTGTCATTAAATTTTTTAGCTTTAATAAAATTTTCATAAAAATTTACTGATGATTCTCTTAGAAAAGATCTTGCCAAATCTTGAGATTTTGGCACAGCTATTGATGAAAGTATTAACTGAATTAACATTAACATACATGAAAATTTAAATACAAAATTGATCAATTGAATTTTGTTTTCACCAAAATTCCAAAATATAATTAATTCATTATTTGCTTCATACTTAATTGTTACATAAAACAAGCTAAAAAATAATACAAATGGAAATAATTTATTTAATATTTTAGGAAAATTAAGAAGCGAATAGCTTATATAAACCGAATAACTTCGACCATCCTCTATCATGATATCAAGAAAATTTACTGCCTGAAATACCCAAATTACTATTCCAGAACTAAAAAGAGCTATTAAAAAAAAGCTCATGTAATCTAGTAGTAATTTTCTATATATTATTTTTTTCATTGAAATATGATAATTTTACACCTATATAGCACTCTACTCGTAATGAGTGTATTTAAAATTTATGACTATTCAAATTAATTATAAAAGTAGTAAATCAAAAAAAGATTTATCAAATCTTGTCTTATTTGTTGATGAAAAATTCAATATTGCTGGTTTAAATAAAAATATTTCTAAACCTGAATTTTCATATATTTCAGATTTGTTAAAAACTAGTGATTTAAAAAAAGATTTACTTTTTTTTGAAATTAATTCAAAAAAAACTATATTTTTAGTGTCCATCAAGAAAGATATAAAAATTTCAGATATAGAAAATTTGGGAGCCAAATTTCACAGTTTTATAAATTATGATAAGAAAAAGGAATACTTTGTAGATTCAGATACAATACATAATAAGATTAAAAATTTTGTTGGATATTTTCTTCATGGATTGAAATTAAAATCATATGAGTTTAATATCTATAAGTCAAAAATAAATAAAAAATTGGTCTCTATTAATATAATAGGTAATAAAAATAAGATATCTCCCCAAGATCATCTAAGATTTAAAGCCTTAGAAAAAGGAAGTTTTTTTGCAAGAGATCTTGTTTCAGAACCAGGAAATGTTTTACACCCTGATGAATATGCAAAAAGAATAAATTCACTTAAAAAATTTGGATTAAAAATAAACATTTATGACGAAAAAAAATTAAAAAAACTTGGAATGAATGCTTTGCTTGGTGTAGGACAGGGAAGTATTCGGGGATCATATCTTGTAACAATGGAATGGAACGGTGTAAAAAATAATTCCAAACCTTTAGCCTTTGTTGGAAAAGGTGTTTGTTTTGATACTGGGGGTTACTCATTAAAACCGGCAAAGTTCATGGAAGATATGACTTATGATATGGCAGGTTCTGCTACAGTAGTGGGTTTAATGAAAAATTTTGCAATAAGGAAAGCAAAAATTAATGCTGTAGGTGTTGTAGGACTAGTTGAAAATATGGTGAGTGGAAATGCTCAAAGGCCAGGTGATATAGTAAAATCTTATAGTGGCAAAACAATAGAAATATTAAATACGGATGCTGAAGGAAGATTAGTTTTAGCAGATGCTTTAACTTTTACTGAAAAAAAATTTAAACCTAAATTTATGGTTGATTTAGCAACTTTAACTGGTGCCATTATAGTTTCATTGGGTTCTGAATATGCTGGCTTATTTTCAAATGATGATAAATTATCAAAACAATTATTAGAAGCAGGTGATAAGGTTGAAGAAAAATTATGGAGAATGCCTTTACATAAAAACTTTGATAAACTTATAGATTCAAAAAATGCAGATATGCAAAACATTAATTATGTTGGTGGCGCAGGATCAACTACTGCTGCACAATTTTTACAAAGATTTATTTTAAATAAAACACCTTGGGCTCATTTAGATATAGCTGGTATGGCATTTTCAAAATATGGTGGAGCTTTAAATTCAGGTGGAGCAACTAGTTATGGCGTAAGATTATTAAACAAACTAATAGAGGATTACTATGAGTAATACAGAACAAACCCTATCAATTATTAAGCCAGACGCAGTTGAAAGAAATTTGGATAATGAAATCAAAGAAATGTTTAAAAACAAAGGTTTTTCAATTGTAAAAGAAAAAAAAATACAAATAGAAAAACCTGAAGCTGAAAAGTTTTATAAGGTTCATGAAACTAAGCCTTTTTATAATGATCTTTGCGCTTATCTCTCATCAAGTCCAATAGTTGTAATGGTTTTGGAAAAAGAAAATGCAGTATTGGCTAATAGAGAGCTAATGGGAGCAACAAATCCTACTGAAGCAGAAGAGGGCACTATTAGAAAAAAATATGGAATTTCTATTGATAAAAATTCTGTTCATGGCTCTGATAGTGTTGAAAACGCAAAAATAGAAATAGATTTTTTCTTTAAAGACTAAAAACTTTTAAAATAGCCTTTGGATACAATTTGTGTTCTTTTGCTAAAATTTTTTTAGCAAGTGTTTTAGGTGTTTCATTTTTATTTATCCTTACTTTATCTTGAAGAATAATTTTTCCAGAATCTAGTTTTGAATCAACAAAGTGGACAGTACAACCAGAGTATTTTTCTTTGTTTCTAATTGCTCTTTCATGCGTATTTAAACCTTTGAATTTTGGAAGGAGAGATGGGTGAATATTTAGTATTTTTCCATTAAAATTATTTATAATGGTTTTTGATAAAATTTTCATAAAACCAGCAAGACAAATTAAATCTATTCTATTTTTTTTTAATTCAAAAAGTATTTTTTTTTCATCTATATGTTTTTTTTTATAATCAAATATTTTTTTTTTAATTTTAAAAATTTTTCCATACTGTAGGCCTTTCGATTTTGAGTCGTTTGAAACGATTAAATTAATAGATATAGGTGACTTTTTAAGTTTAGAAAATTTTATGAGTGATTTAAGATTACTTCCTGTCCCAGAAATAAAAACTGCTGTTTTTATTTTATTAGATCCAGTTAATAGAGCCATTTAGTTTAACTTTATTTTTTCCTTTAGAAATCTTACCAATCACGTATGGTTTAAATTCTTTTGTGAAGTATTTTTTTACTTTATCCAAATTTTTAGGACTAATTATTAAACAAAAACCAACACCACAATTAAATGTTTTAAGCATTTCTTTATCTGATATATCATTTTTTTTTAGCCATCTAAAAATTTTAGAAGTATTAATTTTTGTTAAATCAATTTCAGCAACTAAATTTTCAGGAATAATTCTTTTTATATTATCAGCTAAACCACCGCCAGTAATATTAGCACATCCATTGATTAAATTCTCATCAATCAACTTAAGAACCTCTTTAACATAAATTTTAGTTGGTCTTAATAATTCAGTTCTTAAAAAATTATTTTTTTTAATATTAATTTTTTTTTTATTGAGTACGTATCGAACTAGAGAATAACCATTAGAGTGAAGACCACTTGATGGAATAGCTAATACTAGATCATTGTTTTTAATCTTATTTTTACTTAAAATTTTATTTTTACCGACTACACCTACTGCAAATCCTGCAATATCAAATTTACCTTTTTCATAAGTACCTGGCATTTCTGCTGTTTCTCCACCTACTAATTCGCATTCTGATTGTTTGCACCCATTTACTATGCCTTTAATAATTGATTTTAGTTTTTTTAAATCAATTTCATTAATAGATATGTAATCTAAAAATAAAAGTGGTTTTGCACCCTGAACAATTAAATCATTTACACTCATAGCAACTAAGTCTATTCCTATGGTGTCATATTTATTTAGAACATTAGCAATTTCAATTTTAGTACCAACACCGTCAGTGCATGCAACAATTTTAGGTTGTTTGATATGATTTGGAATATTTGATATAGAACCAAAACCTCCAATATTAGAAAACTTTTTTTTGCCTTTTTTTTTTGATGAAACTGTAGATATGAAATTTATAAAGTTATCAGCAGCATCAATATTAACTCCACTTTTTTTATAGGTAAACAATTTTTTATTCATTAATATGTTTTATGAAATTTAATATTAAATTTTTAACTTTTAGAAAACTATATATTCATTTTTGTTTTCTGGCTTTACTAAATATTTTTTTTTCCACAGCCAATGTTAATGCTAAAAGCTTTTCTATTAACGATATAGAAATATCTACCCCATTTGAGATAAATTTTAACAAAAATCAGATAATTGATGAAGGATTTTTGGAAGCATTTAATGAATTAGTTTTATCCATAGTCCAGACAAAAGATCAAAAAAAACTTAGAAAAACTTCTCTTGCTAAAATTAAAGGGATGATTGAAACCTTTTCCATTAAAGAAGAAAAATTTATTAATGAAATTTATTATTTAACATTAAATGTTTCATTTAATAAAAAGAAAGTATTTAACTTACTAGAAGGTAAAAATATATTTCCGTCTTTGCCAATCAAAAAAGATGTATTATTTATTCCAATAATCCTTGATGAAAATAAAGATGAAATTTTAATATTTTCTGAAAGTTATTTGTTTAATAATTGGAATTTAGATATTAAAAAATATCATTTACTTAATTTTATTTTACCAACAGAAGATTTAGAAGATTTCAACTTAATAAAAGATAATTCAAAAAATTTAGAAAATTATAACTTTGAACCAATAATTAAAAAATATAACTTAGAAGATCACATTATAATGATTGTTTTTAAAAATAATAAAGAAATAAGAGTTTTAAATAAGATAAATTTTAATAAAAAAATGGATTTAAAAAACTTAAAGTTTCAAAATTTGAGTTTAAAAAATGAAAAAGAATTTCAAGAATTCATCGAAAATTTAAAAGATGTTTACGAAAATTACTGGAAATCTAACAATGAAATCAATACTTCGATTAAGTTAACTTTAACAGTTGCAATTGACAATAATGATAATTTGAAAATCTCTAAATTTGAAAAAGTACTAAGTAATGGAGATCTTATATATGATTTTTATATTTTTAAAATTAACAATAAAAGTAATGTTTACAAAATTATATTCAACGGTTCACCTGACCAATTTCTAAAAATTATGAAAGATAAAAATTATGACTTTGATATCCAAGATCAGATATGGGTTTTAAAATGAAAGATTTAAATCAGCTAATTATTAAATTTGACTATGATCAAAATTTTAAAGATCAAGATTTTTATGTTTCTAAAAGTAATGAATATTCTTTTAAATTACTAAACAGTTGGCCAAAGTGGGAAAAAAATTTTTTAAATTTAATTGGTGAAACATTTTCAGGTAAAACACACTTAATAAATATCTTTTTAAAAAAATTTAAAGGAATTAAAATAGAGGCAAGTAATATAAATAATCATATTTTAAAAGAGATTAAGATTTATGAAAATATTGTTGTTGAAAATCTTAATAAAGATATCAATGAAAATTTATTTTATACATTGCTAAATATTATTGAACAGGACAATAAATATTTAATTGTAACTTCAAAAAAACCTATTGTTGATTTTTCATATGAATTAGATGATTTAAATTCTAGATCTAAAAATTTTCTTTTATCCAGTATAGAAAAACCTGATGATGACCTTATGTTCGCATTAATACTTAAAAATCTTTCTGATAGACAAATATCAATAAATAAAAAGCTAATAGATTTTATTATTAAAAGAATTGATAGATCCTATGGCAAAATTTTTGATTTCATATATAAAATCGACGAAATTAGTTTAAAAAGAAAAAAAGCTATAGATTTTAGAATTATTAAAGAGGTTTTGGGAGAATAATTGAATAAGTACAGAACTCATAATTGTAATGAATTAAGAAAAAAAGATTTAGATAAAGATATTTCTATATCTGGATGGATTAACAAAAAACGAGATCATGGAAATTTACTATTTATTGATTTACGTGACAATTACGGAATTACTCAATGTATTATTGATAAAGAGAATAAAAATTTTTTAGAGTTAGAAAAAACCCAACTAGAAACTGTTATAAAGATACAAGGAAAAGTAATTAATCGTTCGAATGAAACCATTAATAAAGATATTGAAACAGGTGAAATAGAAGTTGTAATAAATAAATTTGAAATATTAGGAACGTGTAAAGAGCTGCCAATGCCTGTTTTTAGTGATCAAGAATACGCAGAAGAAATCAGATTAAAATATAGATTTTTAGATTTAAGAAGAAAAAAGATTCATGAAAATATAATTTTAAGATCTAAAGTAATTTCTTATATTAGGAACGAAATGACAAAAATAGGGTTTTTGGAATTTCAAACTCCAATTTTAACTTCTTCAAGTCCAGAAGGAGCAAGAGATTTTCTTGTTCCAAGTAGATTGAACCCTGGTAAATTTTATGCATTACCACAAGCTCCTCAACAATTTAAACAGCTAATTATGGTATCTGGATTTGATAAATATTTTCAAATAGCTCCATGCTTTAGAGACGAAGATGCAAGAGCTGATAGAAGTCCAGGTGAATTTTATCAATTAGATTTAGAAATGTCATTTGTTGAACAAGAGGATGTTTTTAACGTGGTCGAAGAATTGTTAGTTAATACTTTTAAAAAATTTTCAAATAAGAAATTAATGTATGATCAGTTTCCAAAAATTTCATATGTTGATGCAATGTTGAAATATGGAAGTGACAAACCTGATTTAAGAAACCCTCTAGTAATAAACGATATTACAGATGTATTTGAACGTGATGATGTGTCATTTGAAATTTTTAAAAAACTTGTAAAATCTGGCTCTAAAGTAAGATGTATTTCTACTAAAAATACAAAAGACAAACCAAGAAGTTTTTTTGACAATATTGATAAATGGGCCAAAGAACAAGGTGCTTCAGGATTAGCATACTTTACTTTTGAAGAAGATGGGGAGCTTTCTGCAAAAGGTCCAATAGGAAAATTTTTTTCTAAGGAAGCTTTAGTAGAAACAATGAAAAAAACAAATTCTAAAGTAGGTGATAGTATTTTTATGGCTTGTGGAAAACAAAATGATTTAGAAAAAATTACCGCACAAGCTAGAGATAAAATTGCAAAAGATTTAGATTTAATAGATGATGATATCTTTGCTTTTTGTTGGATTGTTGACTACCCAATGTTTGAAAGAAATGAAATAACACATAAGATTGAATTTAGTCACAATCCTTTTTCAATGCCTCAAGGTGGTTTAACTGATAAAGATTTGGAAAATCCCCTAGATATATTAGCCTATCAGTATGACATTGTTTGTAACGGTATTGAGCTCTCTTCTGGAGCAATAAGAAATCACAAACCAGAGCTTATGTATAAGCTATTTTCAATTGCTGGTTATGACAAAAACCAAGTCGATGAAAAATTTAGTGGAATGATCAACGCCTTAAGTTTTGGAGCGCCTCCACATGGAGGAATTGCCCCTGGTATTGATAGAATAGTAATGTTGCTAGCAAATGAGAAAAATATTAGAGAAGTTACCATGTTTCCAATGAATCAAAATGCTCAAGATTTAATGATGAAAGCACCATCCGAGGTCACTGAAGAACAATTAAAAGAGCTCAATCTTGCTTTAAAAACTAAAAAATAAATATTATTTTTTTCCTTTTAAATTTATTTTAACATCAGAGAGATCTATCAGGTTCTTTTTATAGTTATTTCTAACAAAACCCTTGCTTGTAATATCTTTTACAATTTTTAATAATTGATTTTGATCTTCAGATCTTTGCTCATCAACTGAATTAGCATCATTGCCACCAATTGAAGGGGTATGAGCTAAGTCTTCTCTATTTTGATATGAGATAGCTAATTCTCTAAAAATATAATCTAAAATCGAACTTGCACTCAATATTCTGTCGTTTCCGTGGACTTTTCCTGAAGGTTCAAATTTTGTTCCAACAAAAGCACTAATATACTCATCTAAGGGAACACCATACTGAAGACCAAGAGATATAGCGATTGCAAAATTATTCATCAAAGCTTTAACTAATTCGCCTTCTTTACTTGTATCAATAAAAATTTCTCCTATCTTTCCATCTTCATATTCTCCTGTATGAAGATATACTTTATGATCCCCAATAGTTGCTTTTTGGATGTATCCTTTTCTCCTATCTGGCATTCCAAACCTTCTACCACCTCTTTCTGAAGATTTGTTTAAGCTAGCAATAATATTTTCTTTATTTTGTGGTGTTGTTTGATTTGTTTGCGAAACTAGGTCAACTTTTTTGTTCTCAATGACTTTGTTATTATTTGGGTCAAGGCTTTTAGTTTTTCGATTATCTAATTTAACATCCAAAACTTCGAATTTACCGTCATCTCTTTTTTCAAGGTTTTTAAGCTCAGTTTCATTAATATCATCAAGATAATGATTAACTTTAAAAGTACATGTGTAATAAGTTTCAACTAAATATTTTGCCATTTAACCTCAATTTTAATTTTAATTTGAATAACGAATTATTTAATTTATATACAAATTCATATTTTAGTCTAATTTAAATTATACAATTTTAGATTGAAAATAAAATAATATTTTATGTTGACACTTTTACAAAAAATTTTCACCTGGTGGAATCAAGACACCTTTGGAACAAGATTGAAAACTATTTTCTATGGAAAGTTAGTTGGAAGTGATGAGTCGGGTAACAAATATTATGAAAGTAAAAATGGTAAAAGGTGGGTTATCTATGCGAACTCTATTGATGCATCAAAAATACCAGTTGAATGGTATTCATGGATGCATTTTACGCCTAATAAAATTGAAAAAAATCATAATTTTAAAAAATATGATTGGCAAAAACCTCACCAATCTAATTTAACTGGGACAGAAGAGGCTTATTATCCAAATAAAAATAAAGATGGTATCAAAAAAAAATATTCTAGCTGGAAAGAATAAATTAAATTTTTCTCTTTTATATTTTTTAGTTTATTTTTTTTTATTTAACACTTCATTTGCACAAAATAAAACCGAAGGCAATTTTACAGACTTAAAGATTCTAGACAAAATAAGCTCTAAGAATACTCTAATTAAATTAAAAAATGGAGAATTGATTAAATTTAAAGATTTATCTATTAGAAGTTTAAAATGCAAAAATTCAGAGTTTGACGATAATCCAGAAATTACCGCATATATACAGGTTAAAGATCTAACAGATGAAAATAATAATGAGGTATTTGTATTTAATGGGTGGATGTTTTCCTCAAGTCCGTCAATCTCTCCTTTTGATCATCCAGTATACGATGTTTGGCTTATAAATTGTTATTAGACAATAGTATCTTTGTCTAACCAGCTTACATTAAAATCAGAATTAATAAACTTCTTATGACTTAATAGTTTTTTATGTAATGGAATAGTTGTTGTTATCCCTTCAATAACAAATTCATCCAAAGATCTATTCATTCTTTGAATTGCTTCAGTTCTATTTCTTCCATGGCAAATTAATTTACAAACCATACTGTCATAATAAGGAGTTACCTTGTAGCCTTGAAATATAGCTCCATCTACTCTTGTTCTAAAGCCAGATGGTTGATGACACATGCCTATTGTTCCTGGTGATGGTTGAAAGTTTTTACTTGCATCTTCAGCATTAATTCTACATTCAATGGCATGGCCTCTTGGTTTTATGTCGTTCTGTTTAAGTGCTGTTTCTCCTGAAAATGCAATCCAAATTTGTTCCTTAATAATATCAATGCCAGTAACCATTTCAGTCACTGGGTGTTCAACTTGAACTCGTGTATTCATTTCTAAAAAGTAAAATTTTCCATCTTCATAAATAAATTCTACGGTACCGGCACCCATATAACCAATTTTTTCTACCATTTTTACTGTTCTCTCAAATAAATCTTTTCTTATCTCATCATTCAGAACTGGACTTGGTGTTTCTTCAATTAACTTTTGATGTCTTCTTTGAACTGAACAATCTCTTTCATGAAGGTGAACAACATTGTTTTTACCTGCTAAAATTTGAACTTCTATGTGCCTAGGGTTTTGAAAAAATTTTTCAATATAAACTTCATCATTACCAAAATATTTTTGAGCTTCTGATTTTGCAGTAGAGAACAAAGTTTCAAACTCTTCTTCCTTGTAGACAATCTTCATACCCTTTCCACCACCACCACCTGAAGCTTTAATTAATACAGGAAAACCAATTTTTTTACATAACTCTTTAGCTTGAGCAATATCAGTGACACCTCCCTCAGAACCTTCAATTACTGGTAAACCATTTTCTTTAGCTATTTTTTTAGCTTGGATTTTATCACCCATCATTTTAATATGTTTTGAGGATGCACCAATAAAGCTTATTTTGTTGTCTTCAAGAATCTTTGCAAAATTTGCATTTTCAGATAAAAATCCATATCCAGGATGAACAGCATCTGAGTTAGTTAGTTCAATTGCAGACATTAAGTTTGGAATATTTAAATAACTATTTGCAGGTTGATGAGAACCTATACAAACACTTTCATCAGCCATTCGTACATGCATACTCTCTCTGTCAACATCAGAGTGGACAGCTACTGTTGAAATTCCCCATTCTTTACAAGCTCTAATAATTCTAACTGCAATTTCCCCTCGGTTTGCAATTAAAATTTTTTTAAACATTAATTTATTCTAGAATGATAATAGTTTGGCCAAACTCAACTGGATGTCCATCTTCAACGCAAATCTCTTTTACAATACCATCAGCTGTTGAAGGAACGTGATTCATTGTCTTCATTGCTTCAACAATCATTATGGTTTCACCTTTTTTAATTTTTTTACCAACTTCTACAAATTTTTTTGCTCCAGGTTCTGGCGCATGGTAAGCAGTCCCAATAATTGGTGAAGTAACTTCAGTTCCTGATTTTGCATTAGAAACGCTAGCAGTGCTTTCGTTTTGAGTAGTTTGTGAAGTTGTAGTTAAAACTGGCTGGTTGCTTATAGACACATTGTTTTTTGATACCTTAATTTTAGTATCTTTTTCTGTAATTTCTATTTCAGTAAGATTAAACTCATCCAAGTAGTCACTTAATTCTTTAATAATACTTTTATCTATTTTCATTTTGTAAAATCTTTTGTATTGAAATTATGGCCAAAATATAACCTTCAGCTCCTAAACCAAAAATTCCTCCTGTCGCTATATCACTAATTAATGACTTATGCCTAAATTCCTCTCTTTTATAGATATTTGAAATATGTAGTTCAATTATTGGTTTTTTGAATAAATCAAGTGCATCTCTAATAGCAACAGATGTATGAGTAAATCCTGCTGCATTGATTATCATGCCATCATATTCATTTCTAGCATGTTGAATTAAACTTACCAGCTCACCCTCTATATTTGATTGAGCAAACTCCAAATTAATTCCAATCTCATTTGATTTTTTTAAACAATTCATTTTTAACTCTTCAAAAGTTATTGATCCATATTGTGATTGTTCTCTTTCACCTAATAGATTAAGATTTGGACCATTAATAATAATAATTTTATTATTCATTCAACACTTATATACGATGAGAAAAATAAAAAAAATAGAAATTAGAGTAAATGGTAAAGTTAAATATATATCGGATAAATATAAAATGTCAGATTTGGTAAAAAATCTTAAAATTCCTATGAAAAAAGTAGCAATTGAACTTAATCAAGAAATAATAGATAAAAAAAAAATTAACAAAATAATTTTAAAAAAAAAAGATAAAATTGAAATAGTTCATTTTATTGGAGGTGGTTAAGTGAAAGTTAATAAATTAATAATTGCAAAAAAAAGATTTAATTCTCGATTAATTGTTGGTACTGGTAAATATAAAAGCATGTCTGAGTGCGCGAAAGCTATTAAACTTTCTGGAGCTGAAATTGTAACTGTTGCGGTAAGAAGAGTAAATATAACTGATAAAAAAAAACCACTTCTAATGGACTATATTGATCCAAAAAAAATTACATATTTGCCTAATACAGCTGGATGCTTTAACTCAAAAGAAGCATTAAGAACATTAAGACTTGCTAGAGAAATAGGAGGATGGAAGTTGGTCAAACTAGAGGTTCTTGGAGATAAGCAAAATTTATTTCCAGATATGATTGAAACTTTAAAATCAACAGAAGTTCTAGCTAAAGAAGGTTTTAAAGTAATGGTTTATTGTAATGATGATCCATTAATGGCTAAACGATTAGAAGATAATGGGGCAGATGCAATAATGCCGTTGGCTGCACCCATTGGCTCAGGTCTTGGTATTCAAAATAAAGTAAATATCCAAATTATTAGAAATCAAACAAAGCTACCATTAATTATTGACGCGGGTTTGGGTCAAGCATCTGATGCAACAATTGCAATGGAATTAGGTTGTGATGGTGTTCTAGTTAATACAGCGATTGCAAAAGCAAAAAAACCATTTGAAATGGCTCTTGCATTTAAAAATGCAGTAATTGCTGGAAGACAATCTTTTTTAGCTGGTCGTATTGATAAATATTTATACGGAAATGCATCTTCTCCTAAAATAGGGATTATCAAATAGCAATTGGTTTTTTAATAAATTTTTTTTTAAAATAAGGTTTCTTTTTAAAAGGTTTTTTTTGAAATTTTTTAGAGTCTTTTTTGTCAATAATTTTATCTTCTTTAATTTGAAGCTCTATATTCTTTAACTTTTCATAGTGCTCAACTAGTTCGATAGTTTTTTT
>JACWEP010000017.1 GCA_014653375.1 Pelagibacterales bacterium SAG-MED48
GTCACAGCTCACTGTCCTAACACTGGTTCTATGAAAGGATTGTTAGATGAAGGTAATGATGTTTATGTTCTTCCAAATAATGACCCTAAAAGAAAACTTAAATACGGTCTTGAGATTATAAAAACTAGGAAGAATTTAGTCGGCGTTAACACCCATATAGCCAATAAAATAGCACAACATGCCTTAGAGAATAACTTGATCAAAGAGTTAAAAGATAATGATTTAATCAAACCAGAGGTATTTTTTAACAAAGAAACAAGATTTGATTTTCTAATAGAGAAAAAAAAACAAAAAAGTTTTGTAGAAGTTAAAAATGTAACTTTATTTAGAGATAAAAATACTGCTGAATTTCCTGATGCAGTAACTTCTCGTGGCTCAAAACATTTACTAGCCCTTATTGATGCCATAAAAAAAGGCTATAAAACTTACTTATTATTCTTAGTTCAAATACAAAATATGGAATATTTTAAAATAGCAAAGGATATTGATCCTGAGTATTATAAAAACTATCTACTAGCTAAAAAAGCAGGTGTTAACTTTTTGGCTTATAGATGTGATATAAGTTCTAAGAAAATTTTTATTGAAAAAAAGCTTAAAATTATTGATGCCTGATTATACAGAAAAATTTGAAAAAATGAGAATTGCAGGAAAGTTAGCTGCACAAACTTTGGATATGTTAACAGATAATATTAAAGAAGGTATCTCAACAGATCATATTGATAAGTTAGGTTATGAATTTATTAGAGACAATGGTGGATACTCTGCTCCACTTTATTATAGAGGTTTCACAAAATCTTTATGCACATCTTTAAACCATGTTGTTTGTCATGGTATCCCCTCTGATAGAATTTTAAGAGATGGCGATGCAATTAATGTTGATGTTACAGCAATTGTTGATGAACATTATGGTGACACGAGTAGAATGTTTTCTATAGGCACAACTCCTGTAAAATTAAATAATCTCATTGATGTAACTTACGAGTCTATGATGAGAGCAATTAAAATATTAAAACCTGGAAAGAGATTAGGTGACATTGGGTATGAAATTCAATCCTTTGTTGAAGAAAAAGGTTTTTCTGTTGTAAGAGATTTTTGCGGTCATGGCATAAGCACAACATTTCATGAAGCACCAAATATCTTGCACTATGGAAGTAAAAATTCTGGTATGGATCTAAGACCAGGAATGACTTTTACGATTGAACCTATGATTAATACAGGTAAATATGATGTTAAAATGTTAAATGATGGTTGGACTGCAGTTACAAAAGATAAATCTTTATCTGCACAATTTGAACACACATTAGGAATTACTGAAAATGGTTATGAAATCTTTACAGAATCTGCTAAAGGTTATTCCAAGCCCCCTTACTTATAATTAATGATTAAAAGATACTCACGTAAAGAATTAACTGACATTTGGTCAGAAGAAAATAAATATAAAATTTGGCTAGATGTTGAGGTTGAGGCAGCTGTTGCCATGGAAAAACTTGGTCAAGTACCAAGGGGTGTTGCTTCCATTGTTAGAAAGAAAGCCAAAATTGATGTTAAAAGAATTCACAAAATAGAGTCTGAGGTTAAGCATGATGTTATTGCATTTTTAACGTCAGTTACTGAAAGAGCAGGAATTAAAGCAAGATACCTGCATCAAGGAATGACCTCATCTGATGTTTTGGATACTAGTTTTAATATCCAAATGGTTCAATCAGGTAAAATTATCCTTAAAGATATTGACCAAATCTTAAAGGTTTTAAAGAACCAAGCTAAGAAATATAAATTCACTCCATGTATGGGAAGAAGCCATGGTATCCACGCTGAACCTGTGACATTTGGTTTAAAATTGGCTTCGTTTTACGAAGAATTTAAAAGAAATAGAAAAAGATTAGTGGATGCTATAGATGAAGTATCAACTTGCGCGATATCAGGTGCAGTTGGAACATTTGCAAATGTTGATCCAAGAATTGAAAAACATGTTGCAAAAAAACTAGGTTTAAAAGTTGAGCCAATATCCTCACAAGTAATACCAAGAGATCGACATGCTTTTTATTTTTCAGTTTTAGGTATTATCGCAGGATCTGTTGAAAGAGTTGCAACTGAGATAAGACATCTTCAAAGAACTGAAGTTTATGAATTACAAGAATTTTTTTCAAAAAATCAAAAAGGGTCATCTGCAATGCCTCATAAAAAAAATCCAATATTAAGTGAAAACTTAACAGGACTTGCAAGAATGGTTAGAAGTGCTGTGATACCTGCTTTAGAAAATATTGCACTATGGCATGAAAGAGATATTTCTCATTCAAGTGTTGAAAGAAATATTGGACCAGATGCTAATATTACAACTGATTTTGCTCTTGTAAGATTAACTAATATTTTAGACAATATGATTGTTTATCCTAAGAAAATGTTAGAAAATTTAAACATCACAAAAGGACTAATTTTTTCACAAGAAGTTATGTTAGAATTAACTAAATCTGGCTTGAGTAGAGAACAATCTTATAAAATGGTTCAAGGTTATGCGAAACAATGTTTTGCTGAAAATTTAAACTTATTTGATGTTATTTCTACTGACAAATTTATTATGAGTAAAATTTCAACTAAAAAATTGAAGTCTATATTTAGTTATTCAAAACACTTTAAAAATGTCAATTTAATCTTTAGAAGAGTTTTTAAATAATGAAAAAAGGTAAAAAATTATACGAAGGTAAAGCTAAAATCATTTATGCAACAAATGATAAAAATTTAGTTATTCAATATTTTAAAGATGATGCAACTGCATTTAATAATCAAAAAAAAACAGTTATTGAAGGAAAAGGTGTTTTAAATAATAGAATTTCTGAACATATTCTCTCAAATTTATCACAAATTGGAATTAAAAATCATTTAATAAAAAGACTTAATATGCGAGAGCAAGTTATTAAATTAGTTGAAATTATTCCAATCGAATTCATTGTAAGAAATGTTGCGTCAGGATCCATTACTAAAAGATTGGGTATTGAAGATGGTACCGTTTTAAAAGAACCATTAATTGAGTATTGCTTAAAAGATGATAAATTAGGGGATCCTTTAATTGCAGAAGAGCATATTTTAGCTTTTGATTGGGCCTCAAAGAAAGAGATAGAAAAAGTTAAAAAAATGATTTTAAGAATTAATGACTTTATGATTGGTATGTTTAGAGGCGTTGGAATTAAGCTAATTGATTTTAAGTTAGAATTTGGAAGAGTTAAAGTTAACAGTAAGGATGAAATTATATTGGCCGATGAAATTAGCCCTGATACATGTAGATTATGGGACAGTATTACTGATAAGAAATTAGATAAAGATAGATTTAGAAAAGATTTAGGAGATTTAATTCCAGCTTACACAGAAGTTGCTAAAAGATTAGGAATTCTTCACGAACAGTCAAATCTATCAGCAGTTAACATTACAAAACTATCGTCAGTTAAAAGAAAAAGTAAATGAAAATTTCAGTAATCATCACACTTAAAAAAGATGTACTTGATCCACAAGGTAAAGTTATTCATCAAACATTAGATGGAATGGGCTTCAATGACCTGAATGAAGTCAGACAAGGCAAATATTTTGAAATTGATACCAAAGAAAACGATCCTAAAAAAGCTAAAGATAAAGTTGAAGAAATGTGTAAAAAACTTTTAGCTAATCTAGTTATTGAAAATTATAAAATTATTGATGTACAATAATTAATGAAATCATCTGTCATTACATTTCCAGGTTCTAATTGTGATCGAGATATGGATGTAGCACTTAAAAAATTTGGCTTTAAAAATAAAATGGTTTGGCATGATGATACTGAACTTCCAAAAAGTGATTTAGTAGTACTACCTGGAGGCTTCTCTTATGGAGATTATTTGAGATGTGGAAGTATGGCTTCTAAATCAAAGATAATGAAATCTGTAATTAATTTTGCAACTTCTGGAGGTATGGTTATGGGGATATGCAATGGTTTTCAAATATTGGTTGAAACTGGCTTAGTCCCTGGAGTTTTGCTTAGAAATAAATACTTAGAATTTATTTGTAAAAATGTATTTGTTAAAATTAATAATAAACATAACACCTACTTTAAAGATATTGAAAATGATGTTTTAGAATTTCATATTGCACATAATGAAGGAAACTACTTTTGTACAAATGACCAATTGAAAGAAATTGAAGATAACGAACAAGTTGCAATTAATTACTGTGATAAAGAAGGTTCTATTCAGGAGAAATTTAATCCTAATGGATCTATAAAAAATATTGCAGGCATATTTAATAAGAAAAAAAATGTTTTAGGGATGATGCCACATCCAGAGAGAATGATTGACCCTGCTCTTTCGGGTGAAGATGGTTCTCTTTTTTTTAATAATTTAATCAATAACCTTAAATGATCGTTAACGAACAAGTTGCTATAGACCATGGTCTTAAAAAAGATGAGTATGCTAAAATTTGTGAACTACTTAAGAGAACTCCAAATATTACTGAACTTGGTATATTTTCAGCAATGTGGAATGAACACTGTTCCTATAAATCATCAAGACTTCATTTAAAAAAATTACCCACAAAAGGAAAACAAGTTATCCAAGGACCAGGTGAAAATGCTGGTGTTATTGATATTGGTGGAGATGATGCAATTGTATTTAAAATTGAAAGTCACAACCACCCTTCTTATATAGAACCTTATCAAGGTGCTGCAACGGGTGTTGGAGGTATTATGAGGGATGTATTTACAATGGGTGCACGTCCTATTGCTAATTTAAACTCTATTCACTTTGGTTCCCCTCAACATAAAAAAACTAAAAATTTACTTAGAGGAGTAGTTCACGGCATTGGTGGTTATGGTAATTGTATGGGAGTTCCAACAATAGCAGGTCAGACAAACTTTGATAGCTCGTATAACGGTAATATCTTAGTAAATGCGATGACTTTAGGATTAGTTAAAAAAGACAAGATTTTCTACTCAAAAGCTGCAGGATTAAACAAGCCTGTCATTTATGTAGGTTCAAAAACTGGTCGTGATGGAATTCATGGTGCAAGTATGGCTTCAGCATCATTTGATGAAAAAATTGAAGAAAAAAAACCAACAGTTCAAGTTGGAGATCCCTTTACTGAAAAATTACTTTTAGAAGCTTGTTTAGAATTAATGGCAGGAGACTCAATTATAGCTATCCAAGATATGGGTGCAGCAGGTCTTACATCGTCAAGTATCGAGATGGCTTCAAAAGGAAATCTTGGAATTGAAATCAATTTAAATATGGTTCCATGTAGAGAAGCAAACATGACTCCTTATGAAATTATGCTTTCAGAAAGCCAAGAGAGAATGTTGATTGTTCTTGAGAGTGGTAAAGAAGAAGATGCTAAAAAAATATTTGATAAGTGGGACTTAGATTTTGCAGTAATAGGCAAAACAACTAAATCTAAAAAAATTGAGCTTTATTTTAATGAAGAAAAAGTTTCTGATATTCCAGTTAATACATTAGTTGAAAACTCACCAATGTATGACCGAAAATGGAAAAAAGCAAAACTACCAAAAAAAAATAAAATTAAAAAAGAAGATCTTAAAAATTTAAAAATAATTGATGTCTTAAAAAAAGTTTTATCTCATCCAAATGTGTGTAGTAAAGAATGGATCTGGCAACAATATGATCATACCGTTATGGGAGATACTATTCAAAAACCAGGTGGGGATTCTGGAGTAGTTCGTGTTCATGGAACTGATAAAGCAGTAGCTGCATCAGTTGACAGTTCTGCTGTCTATTGTTGGGCGCATCCTTTAACAGGTGGAAAACAAGTTGTTTGTGAAAGTTTTAGAAACTTAATTTCTGTTGGTGCAAAACCAGTTGCTATTACAAACTGTTTAAATTTTGGTAGTCCTGAAAATCAAGAGAATATGGGTGAGTTTGTTGAATGTGTTCAAGGTATAGGTGAAGCTGCAGAATATTTAAAATTTCCAGTCGTTTCTGGAAACGTATCTTTTTACAACCAAACTAAAGACGAAGGCATTAAGCCTACGCCATCTATTGGTGGTGTTGGTTTAATTAAAGATTATAAAAAAATGATTACAATGGATTTTAAAGAAGTTGATAATATCGTTTTAGTTATTGGTAAAACTGAAGGTCATATTGATCAAAGTTTATTTGCAAGAAATATTTTAGATGAAAAAAATGGCCCTCCACCAGAGATTAATCTATTTAATGAAAAAAATAACGGTGAAACTTTATTAAAATTAATTGATAGTGGTTTAATTAAAAGTGCTCATGACGTATCAATTGGAGGAATAATAACTGCTGTAAGTAAGATGTGTATTAAAGGAAATAAAGGTATTAACCTTAAAAAACCAAAATATTTAATTAATGAAATTGAATATTTTTTTGCTGAAGATCAAGGTAGATATATAATTGAAGTTAGCAAAAACAGTCTTAAAAAAGTGTCTGATTTACTTAATAAAAATGCTGTACATTATGATGAACTTGGAATGATTAATGAAGATCAATTGTTTATTAATGATAAGACAAAAGTATCAATTGACGAATTAAGGACATCTAATACAAGTTGGTTAACTAATTATTTGAGCAAATAATGGCAATGGATTTAAAAGAAATTGAGAGTTTAATTAAAGAAGCATTAAGTGATGCTATTGTTGATATCCAAGATTTAGCTGGTGATGGGAACCACTATTCAGCAACTGTGACATCGAAAGAGTTTTCAGGTAAAAGCAAAATTGAACAACACAAAATGGTATACAATTCTTTAAAAGGTAAAATGGGAAATGAATTACATGCCTTAGCAATTAAAACAAAGGAGCAATAATGGACGACAATACAAAAAATTTAATTCAAAATCATATTGATAGTAATGAAGTATGTTTATTTATGAAAGGTACCCCTGATGCTCCTCAGTGTGGTTTTTCAATGGCTGTTACAAATATGCTAAAACTACTTGAAGTAAATTTTGGTAGTGTAGATGTTTTAGAAGACCAAAATGTTAGAGAAGGTATAAAAACTTTTAGTGACTGGCCAACTATCCCTCAACTATACGTTAAAAAAGAATTTGTTGGTGGCTGTGATATCGTAAAAGAAATGTATGAAAATGGTGAGCTTAAAAAAGTTCTTGAAGATAAAGGAATAAATTTTAAGAAAAGTTAGGTTTTAATTTAAAATCCTCCGACTACAACACCTGAAGCATCAATTTTAACTACTCTGATTTTATTTTCACGTTTTACTGGTTGGTAAAGTTGATCACTAACATCTGTTAAAGATTTAGAATTCGAAGATGAATGATCTTGATTATCAGATCCAAAGTTAACTACATATTTTACATTTCCAAAATAAGCATCATTTTCTTGGTTATCATCCATGTATCCTGCTTCAATTGCAAAGTTACCTACTTTTGCATCTACACCAAATTTATTTCCTGTTTCTTTATAAGAACTAACACTTTCTGGATTTTCAAACTCAAAAGCGCTAACAAAAATATTTACATCATGATCTATTGGTAAATGATAATCACCTCTAAGATCCCAACCGTCTAATGCTCTTTCAATAGTTCCTTCACTATTAGTTCTTCTTGCGCTCAAAGCATTATAATAATTACCTCTTACATCAAACATACTTGATATTGCTTCTGCACCAACTCCCACTCTTTCATGGCTTTCTGTTAATTGATGATCATAAAAAGCGTTAGCACCAAGTATTAAAGTATTATCGTTTAATAATTTTCTTGTTCCAAAACCAATATTGATAGTTTCATCACCATCATGAGTATTAATACTTGTTTGGTTAAAAATTGTACCATTATCAATCTTAATAATCTCATTAACACTCATAATACTAAAAGTTGGTTTTAAATATTCTTGAGCATCAATGTTAAAATCAAGATATTTCATATTTTCAAAATGCTCTTCTGCAAATGAAGATATACTTTTTGAAATTTGGTTACTTAAAGTATTAATTTTCCCATCTTTAAAAGCTGATATTTTGTCTGTAGCTTTTTTCTTAAGATCCTGAGAACCTACATTGGTTGCTATTAATAAGCTCAAAGTTGCTGGCAATAAGTATCTTAAAAATTTCATATTTAATTAAAAGTATCTCCTGATTTTCTAGTTTTAGTTTGAATATTTACAAATATTGAGTTTGCTTGCATTTCTGTTGCTTGCAAACGTGTTTGAGTAGTAATCGATTCAAAAATACCGATTTCAACAGCATTGTTAGTTTTGAAATTTAATTTAAATGCCGTAGTATCTTCCGTAATATTTATAATATTGCTAGTATCGTCTTGGATAAAAAGTATCTTTTCCACTGTTGCAGGACTTGTTGCTATAGAGTCGTTTGCATTAAATAAATAATAATATTGTGCGATAGTTGGAAATTGTTTGTGAAATCCTCTAGAATTTTCGCTTGCGTTTCTAAAATTAGCAGCGGTTCTTCCTGTTGCCGCGCCTGGATTTGAACCATCATTTCCAGTGGTCATTTCATCACCCATGCTATTCATTAATGTGACAAAAAAATCGTTAGCAGCATTTGCTTCTGCTTCTGTTCCACAGTGAAATTTAGCTTTTGCATTGTCTCCATTATAATGTTCTGGAAGTTTGTATGTTCCTCCTCGAAGTGTTGTGAAGGTACCAAATGAACGATCGTTTGATTTCGCCATAACAAATTTGTCACCATTGTCATCTAATCCTGTGTAACAAAATTTTCCTCCCGATGACTCATCGCCTGTGTCATAGCCATTTATGATAAAATCATCAGCACCTGGGGCTACAGCAAATTCTTGAATATGTTTAACTTGAATTGCATTATCTAATAAAGCATAAATGTATGGAAAGCTCCCAATAGGTAAAATAACACCATCATCTAATAAATTTACTTCTGAACCTGGTGTAAGGTTTACTTCTTTACCAGCAGAAACATCAAATATATCAGTGCACGTACTTAGGTCAGCAGTTTTTGTATTGTTTGCATTATCATCAAATCCTGTCCAGGGATTTTCTTTACATAAACCCATTTTAAAAATTGTAAATTTATAATTATCAGGAGTAACTTCACACATACCTCCTTGGTTAGCATTGTCCCCCATCACTACAGTAAAGTCTGTAGGACTTGATGCAAGCGCAAATGAATGATGATCGCTATTATTTTGTTCAACTAAAATTGCACCATTAGCATTAGTTGCACAAATATTATAATCATCATCATCAGCATAACTATTACCAGTTAACAAAATACCAAATATAGAAAATAGTAAAATAAATCTCTTCATAGTTTTTAAATCTTAAATTTTTTTCTTTTGGTTTATTTATTAATATTTAATATTTAAAAATAACTCGTTAATTGATTATATAGAAATATAAATACCTAAATTTACTATCGAAAAACGATAGTAAATAAATATTGATAAACAATAATTTTAGAGAAGTTATTTTTAAATGAGAGAAATGGTGAATTAGCAAAACTACTTGAGACTAAAGGAATAAATTTTAAAGCTAAAAACTAATTAAAACTTTCTTGATAATGAAAGTTTAGCTTCTGGGTCGTAATTATCATCAAATTTTTGATCTAAATTAAACCCTAAATCAAAACCACTAACAGTTTTTGCAACATTAAATCCTGCACCTACAGTATCTGAAGTATCAAAATTCATTGCAAAGTCTGTACCACTTTTAGATTTTAAAATTAGTGCAAACTTTAAAGCATCCATTTGTTGATTTTTAGCCTGCATACGTCTGTAACTAGTACTTAAATTTAAATTATCTTTTGCATCAAAATCAAATCCAATCTCAGAAGTTATAGAGTGATCTTCATCTGATGGACTGTCATAAGTATAAATCGTGCTTGTATCTGAAATATAATTCATTTTTGTTGAAGATGAGCTGCTTAAATCTAGACCATATTCTAGCAATGCAAATGGTTTAACATTACTATTTTTGAATTTAATCATATTATCTACTCTAACTCCTGAAGAGACCATTAAATTTTTAAAACTTTCATCATCATACGCGAGTGCGTTTGTTCCATTTTCATTATATGCATCTAACTGAGTATAACCTAAATCTAATCTAACATTTGGAATGATATTAAAACCATCTTTATTGACATTTTTTCCAACAGTTATAGAACTAAAAATGTTCTCTCCATCTCTTGAGCCATTTAAAGTATTTGCCCCATCTTTTCTTATAATATCATTTTCAACCGTACCAACACCAGCTAATCCACTTATAAAATTGTTATTACTTAACATCCTTAATCTATAAGTTGAGATGTTATAATTTTTACTATCAATACTTCCACTATTAGAGCCTATTTCTGTATCACTTTGACCATATTGAAAGGCAAAACCTTGAACTTCATTATCATTAATTTTTTTATCAATACCAAAAGATAAATTACTAGAGTCAATTTCTATTGATGATGAATTAAAAGTATCACCAATTTTATTAGTACTAATTGAACCCTCAGACCATTGATTCCAATTATTAATGTCAAATTTTTTGTTAGATTTATTAGAAATTTTAGTTCCGAGTTCTTGACCTAAAGATGCAAACATCGGGTCATTGGATTTAAAGTCTATATTATTATTATCTGCAATATTAAAATCGAAATATACAGAAAATAATAAAGACATTCGGGAAATGTTATTAGCTTTTTTTATATTATGTTTTTGACTTTTGTTATTTGATTTTGCAAAGTCAGTCACAGATGAGTTTGTTGTAGGGTCCGGAAGAGCTTCAGCGCCATCACCGCTGCTGCCATCACCGCCGCCTCCATCACCACCACCATCACCCACGGCTGAACAATTAGTGACTACTAAACTCCATACATCTGCTCCATCATTTGTTAATGACCACGAACAGTTATTATAAGTACCACCTTCTTCTCCTTGTAAGTCTATATCAGTTACATTACTAATCACATTTGCGTAAGTTCCATTTTCAAGTGTAGAAGTGTTGTTTATTGAAAAAGTTATGGGTCCAATAGCATTATTTGCATCATACTTTCCGTAATCTGATGTTGAGTCTACAATTATTTCATAATTAATTGGGTTGTTACCAACAATAGCAAGATTTGGATCATTGTTTTCTAAAGTTTGTATCGTTCCTCCCCCAAAATTAGTAAATTCAAAATTAACTAAGGTTCCCGTATGTCTCATTCTAGTAATTGTCCCTGCATTACTTATAGTTTCTGAGGAACCATTTGAGTTAAGTGTACCTGAATTATTGAAAAAAGTAATAGTACCTGCATTGTGAATCATCTGTGTACTACTGCTTGTCATTGAGCCTGTATTGCTCAATGTGCCTAAAGTACCTTCATTGTGAATCATCTGTTGACTACTGCTTGTCATTGAGCCTGTATTGCTCAATGTGCCTAAAGTAAGACCAACACCAACAAACACACCTTGGGGATTACCATCAAAATTTATGGTTCCATTGTTAGTTAATGAAGAGCTATTATTCCCAGCTTTTACTTGCCAAGATTCTGGCATACCAATAGTTATAGTTGCTCCAGCGCTAACTGTTGATCCTGAATTAGTTAAATCACATTGGCCAGGTTTAGCGGCAGTAACAGGATACGATGCATCACAATCAATTGAATAGCTATTTGACGTTGTAAATAAAAAAATGAAAAATGCAGTAACAATTGTGCTTAAAACTAATTTTATTGTATTAGAAAAAAAATTTTTTTCATTTGTCAAAATTAAATATGTAATCATTTTCTAAAATAAATATTTTTTCAGATTGAGATTCTATAGCTTATTATTATTTAAATTTAATAGAAAACTAAACATATAGTTAAATTCGTAAATTAGTAGATATTTTAAAGAAAAAAAATTATTAAAATTTAATACCAAATATTGATTATTAATATTTAAACTAATTACTATTAGTTAGATAAAAAGCCCCAATATAGGTATTTATCAACAATAAACTATTAAAATTTAATAATTAATTGATCAATAAAGTACTTAATTTAAAAAAATTGTAACACATATCTGGTATGTAAATTTGTCACTACAAACCAACCACTAAATAGTAATAAATAAAACTATTAATTTTTATTATGTATTCAAAAATTTTAAAAATTTCGAAAGATCTAATAGATCACTCTCATAATAAAGATGAGTTATCTTATATTTTTAAAACTAAAACTCATGCAATAATAATTTTTCAAATATTTGGAAATAAAAGAATTACTTATGAAGATTTATGTAAAAATTTAATTGATGTTGCAAGCAGAACCACTATTCAATCTATCTTAATAGAGGGTGTTGATAGAAAATACTTGTTAAAAGAAATAAATCAAAAAGATAAAAGAAAAAAATATTATAATTGTGACAATCTTAAAGCAGTTATTAATGAATGGTTTCAAAGAAATAAGAAAATATTTAATTCATAGTAGTATGCATAAGTTACTTAAAAAGATTTATTTCATAACTTTTTTTTATTCATTACTATTTTTTAATACTATTGCGTATGCAATTGAAGTTTCTTCATTTCAACCTGAAAAAAGGTTAGAATTTAATGAATTATTTCCCCAAAAAATTTGTGATGATATTTATAATAACAGTAATTTCGGTTTAGCAAAAAAGCCAGAAAGAGAGATTATGTTAATGAATTATATTAATCTCAAAAAATTAAAAGTAAATGAAACAGATTCAGAATTAACTATATATCTGGATCAAAGAACTTATTCTTATAAAGAGCCAAAATTAGATTTAATAATTTTTAGAAGTTTATCAGATGATTTTTCTGATCAAATACAATCAATTACAGAAAGAATTAAGAAAGCTGGTACAAAAAAAATAGTAGTATGTGAATATGATTTAGCTACTTCATTAAAAGATGGAAAATTTTTTGATTTTAAAATGTCATTTGATAACTCTTTAAAGGTTCTTACAAATGAAAATCCACAACTCCAACCAAAAGTCTTAATTTATTATGATGGAACGATAGAATATGTCCATTTTGATGAAGAAATATATTACGCAGTTCCAGAATTTGATTATAGAATTTATCCTTTTGATAGTCATCAATTTAGATTTTCTATATCGTCAAAAATTTATGAAAAATTATATTTTGAAAATTCAAATAAATTTAAGTTACTGTTGGATGAAACAAAAAAAAATAATTATTTGAATGTATCTTCGCCTGGGTGGACAGTTAATCGATATATTTCTTACGCAGCAGTAGACTCTTTAACCGATGCCTACTCTGAATATTCAAAACATTCAATAAAATCTGATTTAATAATAGAAAGAAACTGGTTACCTTATTTATTAAAATTTATTATACCCATCATAGTAATAACTCTACTTTCTTATGCCTGTTTATATATTTCTTTGTCTCATGGAAGAGCGACTTTATTAGGAACTTTGTTAGTATCATTTGTTGCTTTTAACTTTGTGTTAGTTGGAAGAATACCTGAATTACCCTACGTGACACTCTTGGATTGGACAATTTTGATGGGATATTTAATCTCTGTTCTATCCATAATCGCGCTATGTGTTGAGTCATTTTATTTAACTTATTACTTTAAAGGATCAATAAAAAAAAAATTAAGTAAGGTTACAATTTTTTTTAAAATAGCATTTCCAATTTTCTATATATTGTTACTATTATTTGGATTTCAAAAATTTATTTATATCTAAAAAAAATTATAAAATTTAATTTAACTTCAACTTATAATTAAATAATGCGAAAAATCAGAGGTAATTGTATTATCTAGAGTAATATTCAATTACAAGATTTGGTTCCATCATAATTGGATAAGGAACTTCTTCAAATTTAGGAACTCTTACAAATTTAACTTTTTTGTTTTTCTCATCCATTTGAATATATTCTGGAGTTTCTCTTTCTTTGCTTGCAAGTGCTATATCAATGATAGCAAGTTGCTTAGACTTATCTCTGATCTCAATTGAATCTTCTTCTTTAACTATATAGCTTCCAATATTAACTTTTTTACCATTCACTCTCACGTGACCATGATTTATTAATTGTCTTGAAGAAAATACTGTGGTTGCAAATTTTGCCCTATAAATTACTGCATCCAATCTTCTCTCCAGTAATCCAATTAGGTTTTCACTAGTGTCACCCTTAAGCATAACTGCTTTTTTATAAATATTTCTAAATTGTCTTTCATTAATATTACCGTAGTAAGCTTTTAATTTTTGCTTAGCTTGTAACTGAATACCATAATCTGAGGGTTTTCCTTTTCTACCTTGACCGTGTTGGCCTGGTCCATAATCTCTTTTATTAAAAGGGCTTTTGGGTCTTCCCCATAGGTTAACCTTTAATCTTCTGTCTACTTTATGTTTAGAGTTTAATCTTTTTGTCATTTAATACACGGGTTTATAAGCGTACAGGCCATTTTGTCAATCAACGTTTTTTACCTAAACTAGCGAATACACTAGATAATATACGTGTTTCTTTAGCTGATAATTCCATACGATAAAAAATGTTTCTCAAGTTTTCTAACATGATGGGTTTCTTCTCTTTTGGCTTAAAAAAATTTATTTCATCTAGATTTTTGATACATAAATTAGTCATAGAATGGATCTCTTTTTTAGAGGCAGCTTTTACTTTGTTGGATTTCTTAAAATTAGAGGTCTTAGATTTAATAATGTTTGATACATAATGAGCAATAATGATTAGACTGTGAGATAAATTTAAAGATTTAAATTCTGGGTTAGTTGGAATTTGTAGAGTGTAATTTGCATAACTTACTTCATTATTAGATAATCCCGATGCTTCTGAGCCAAATAAAAATGCTACTTTTTTTTTAAAATCTATTTTTTTTAAATCCTCTAATTGAATGTGTTTTATGTTTTTATTTCTAAATCTTGCTGAAGTTGCAATGACATAATCTATATTTTTTAATGCAGGTTCTAGATGATCAAATACTTTACTTTTATTGATAATATTTTTGGCCCCAACTGAGGTTGCTAAAATTTTATCATTTGGGTAAATTGGTTTTGGATTAATAACTGTTAATTTTTGAAAATTAAAATTTTTCATACCTCTAGCACATGCTCCAATATTTTCAGACAACTGAGGTTTATGTAAAATAAAAGTAATGTTATTAGATGACATTATGATTAAATCAAAGCTTATAGACTAGCTGGAGCCTTATCTTTAAATAGTTTATAATCTAAACTATCAATCAACGCCTTAAAAGATGCATCAATTATATTAGGTGATACACCTATTGTGAACCAATTAACTCCTTTTGAATCTGTGCTTTCAATTGATACTCTAGTAACAGCCTCTGTACCTGTATTTAAAATTCTAACTTTATAGTCAACTAATTTTAAATCTTTCAAATATTCAGAATATTTTGCAAGTTTATTCACATTTTTTCTAATGGCATTATCTAAAGCATTAACCGGTCCATTACCTTGGCCTTCACATAATATTTTTTGACCATCCACTTCTAATTGAGCTTTTGCATGTGAGATAATTTCTCCCAAACTATCCTTTTTAACTGACACATCGTACTCATTAATTAATATGTACCTTGGAATTTCATCCATTAATCTTCTAGCTAATAATTCAAATGAAGCATCCGCTCCATCATAACTGTAACCAATAAACTCTCTATCTTTTACTTCTTCTAAAAGTTTTTTAATTTTTGGATCATTTTTTTCTACCTGTATGCCAATAGATTTTAATCTAGACATTATATTAGATTGACCTGCTTGATCAGATACAACAATATTTCTTGAGTTTCCAACTTCTTCTGGAACAATATGTTCATAAGTTTTTGGGTCCTTTTGAACAGCCGAGACATGCATACCACCTTTATGTGAAAAAGCTGATGCCCCTACATAAGGTAAATGTTTATTGGGTTTTCTATTCAATAATTCATCTAATAATCTCGAGCACTGTGTTAAATTTTTTAAATTTTCACGTTTAATATTAAGTTCAAATTTTTCACTAAAATCCTTCTTTAAAAACAATGAAGGAATTAAAGACATTAAATTTGCATTACCACATCTCTCCCCTAGTCCATTGATAGTTCCTTGAATTTGTCTAACCCCTGCTTGAACTGCAACTAAACTATTCGCTACTGCATTTTCAGTATCATTATGAGCGTGAATTCCTAAATTTTTACCTGGGATGTGTTTTATAACTTCAGATATAATTTTTGATACTTCGTGTGGAAGTGTTCCTCCATTAGTATCACAAAGAACAATCCATCTTGCGCCTTGATCATAAGCAGCTTTAATACATGCTATTGCATAATCAGGGTTAGCTTTATAACCATCAAAAAAATGTTCCGCATCAAACATAAACTCTTTACCAGAGTTCACTATATGCTTTGCACTCTCACTTATGTTTGAAAGATTTTGTTCATTAGTAATACCAAGGGCTATATCAACTTGAAAATCCCAAGATTTACCAAACAAACATACTGAAGAACTTTTTGAATTAATTAATGAGGCTAACATTGGATCATTTTCAGCGCTATGCGCTGATTTTTTAGTCATACCAAAAGCAGTTAATTTGGCATTTTTAAAACCATGATCTTTATTAAAAAATTCAGTATCCGTTGGATTAGCTCCTGGCCAACCCCCTTCAATATAATCGACTCCTAAATTATCTAATGAAGCTGATATTTTTTCTTTATCATCAATTGAAAAATCAACACCTTGAGTTTGTGCCCCGTCTCTTAAGGTTGTATCAAATATATAAAGCTTTTCCTTATTCATTTAAATTTCCAAATTGTTTTACCATCTTTATCTTCTATTAAAACACCTTTATCTAAAAGGTAATCTCTAATATTATCAGCTTCTTTATAATCTTTGTCAGCTCTCGCTTTATTTCTAAGATCTATTTTATTTTTAATTTCATCCTCAGTAATATCTGCTTTTATTTTTTTATGATCTAACCACTCTTCTTTAGTCTCTTGAAGTAAACCAATAAAGTTACATGCTGAATTAAATATTTGTTTATCTTCATCACTTCCCTTATTTGCTTTATCATAAAGTTGATGTAAATTTGCAATATATCCAGGCGTATTAATATCGTCATACAAAGGTTTTAATAGTTCATCATCTAAATCTTTGTTTGAAGGCAAATAAACATTGTACCATTTATCAATTGTATTTTGACAATCTGTTAACAATTTATCATTCCAGTCTAATGGTTGCTTATAGTGAGCACTAATTAAAGCCAATCTTAAAACTTGACCGCTAACTTTGTCTCTAAAGTCTTTTATCTTTAAAATGTTTCCCTGAGATTTTGCCATTTTTTCATTAGACATAGTGATAAAAGCATTATGTAGCCAATAATTTGCAAACACTTTGGTGTCATTTGCGCATCTTGATTGTGCTATTTCATTTTCATGATGAGGAAAAATTAAATCTATTCCTCCTCCATGAATATCAAATTCATTACCTAAAAATTTCTTAGACATTGCAGAACATTCTAAATGCCAACCCGGTCTCCCTTTGCCCCATGGTGAGTCCCAAGATGGTTCACTTTCAAGTGAGGGTTTCCACAAAACAAAATCTTCTGAACTTTTTTTATTATCACTTACTTCAATTCTTGATCCTGCAATTAAATCCTCTAATCTCTTATTAGATAACTTTCCATAGTCTTCAAATTTTTTTACCTCAAAATAAACATGTTTGTTATTTTCATAAGCAAAACCTTTTTTTATTAATCGTGAGATCATCTCAATCATTAAATTAATATGTTCAGTTGCTTTTGGTTGTTGCGAAGGATTTTCACAATTTAAATAACTACAATCTTCGTTAAAAATTTTAATAACATTTTCAGTTAAATCTGAAATAGAGATATTTTTTTCGTTAGCTGATTTAATTATTTTGTCATCAACATCGGTAATATTTCTAACATAAGTTACATTTGAAAATACTTTTTTAAGAACTTTAAATAAAATATCAAAAATAACTATCGGCCTAGCATTTCCTATGTGTGGATCATCATAAACAGTTGGACCACAAACATACATACCAATATTATTTTCATCTATTGGAACAAATTTTTCTTTTTTATTACTTAGATTATTTGTTAAAAAAATATCTTTGTTCATTATTTTAGAAATATACTTAAATAATAGATTTGTGAATCTATTTGATTAATTAGGAATTTTGCATACAGGAATAGGCTCCATTTTATGCAAATTTTGTTTTCTGATAGTTTCGTATTTAGCTCTGTTAGATGAATTCGGATTATTCATGGCTTCTTCTAATTCGTCATATTGTAAACCAAGTTGTCCTTCATCAGTTCGACCATCATCCCATAATCCATCGGTAGGTGCTGCTTCAATTATTTCATTTAAAATTCCAATTTCTTTTCCAAGTTCCCAGACTTCAGTTTTATTACAATCAGCTATTGGCGAAATATCAACACCACCATCGCCATATTTTGTGTAAAACCCAACTCCAAAGTCTTCGACTTTATTACCTGTTCCAACCACAATGCCTTTATTAGCAGCTGCTACTTGATAAAGAGTTGTCATTCTTAATCTTGCTCTTGAATTTGCCATGCCATGTTCATTGTCAAATTTTGATAAACTCGAACTAAATGCATTAAATAATTCATCTAAGTTAATGGTATGAGCTTCAACATTACTAAATTTTTTAACTAACCATTCTTGATGTTTTAAACTTAAATCGTGTTGATGAGATTTTTGTTTAATTGGCATTGATAAAACAATTGTCTTTAATCCAGTCATTGCGCTTAATGTGCTTGATACAGAAGAGTCTATTCCTCCAGAAATCCCAATCACTAATGATTGTGCCTTACTTGGCATATTTTCTGTGTAGTTTTTTATCCAGTTAGAAATAAAATTTACTTTTTCTGAAGCATTCATAAGTATAAAATATTATTAGTTGGTATCTTTTACAATGACTTAAGATGCCGCTCTATCTGCGTTTTTAGAATAGGAGCTATTCTTTTTAATCTCATCAGAAATTAAAAAAGCTAATTCTAATGCTTGGTTTCCATTAAGTCTTGGATCACAATGAGTATGATATCTAGATGATAGGTCTTTTTCTGATATTTTTTGAGCACCCCCAATACATTCAGTAACATTTTGTCCTGTCATTTCAATATGAAGACCTCCAGCATAACTTCCTTCACTTTGGTGACATGCAAATACATTTTTAACTTCTTTTAAAACACTATTAAATGGTCTTGTTTTAAATCCTGTTGCAGCTTTAATGGTATTACCGTGACATGGATCACATGACCAAATTACATTTAATCCCTCTTTTTTAATTACTCTAATTAATTTTGGTAAATGTTTTGAAACATTGTCAGCTCCAAATCTTGAGATTAAGGTAATCTTACCTTTTTCATTTGTTGGATTAATCTTATTACAAAGATTTATTAAATCTTCTGGTTTTAAAGTTGGTCCACATTTAATACCAATTGGATTTTCAATACCTCTACAAAATTCGACATGTCCACCATCAAGTTGCCTTGTTCTATCTCCAATCCATACAAAGTGAGCTGACGTATCATGGTTTTCACCTGTAGTTGAATCCGTTCTAGTCATTGTTTCTTCAAAGGGTAATAATAGTGCTTCATGTGAAGTCCAAAAATTAACTGTCTTTAATCTTCTATTAAAATCAGAATTAATTCCACAAGCATCCATAAATGCTAAAGCATCAGCAATTCTATCTTCTAACTCTTTAAACCTTTTTAATTCAGGACTATTTTTAATAAATCCCAGGTTCCACGTATGAACATTTTGTAGATCAGCATATCCACCATGACTAAAAGCTCTAATAAGATTTAATGTTGCTGCAGACTGAGAATAA
>JACWEP010000018.1 GCA_014653375.1 Pelagibacterales bacterium SAG-MED48
CCTTTAATTGCAAAAGATCATTTTCACAATTTTTTCAATAACGTAAGCTATCCAATCAGTACATCTAGAGGAGCTTTTTGGCTTGGTAGAACATATGAAAAATTAGGTGATCGTGCACAATCTAACAAATGGTATCAAGAAGCATCAAAATATTTAACCACATATTATGGTCAACTAGCTTTTTTAAAGTTAAATCCTAATGAAAAATTTACACTTAATAAAGATATGTTAGTTGATAATAAATATAGATATATTTTTTTTAATAAGGAATTAGTTAAAATTGTCTATCTTTTAAATGAATTGAAAAAAGACAAATATACTAAATTTATTTTAAGACATCTTGCTAATGATAATATTAATAAAGGTAGTGAAGTTTTAACTGCAGAACTTGCAACCAATATTGAAAGGTATGACTTTGCAATTCAAGTATCAAAAATAGCATCTTACAAAAAAAGATTTCATAATAAATTTAATTATCCGATAATAAGTACACCCAAAACTATTAATGGACGTAAAATTCCTGAAAGTGCACTTATTTTATCTATAATAAGACAGGAAAGTGAATTTGATTTAAGTGCAAATAGTCATGCGGGCGCAAAGGGATTGATGCAACTTATGCCTTACACAGCCAAACTAGTTTCTAAACAAGCAAAACTCCCTTATTCAAAATCAAGATTAACGACCGATCCTGAATATAATATTAATTTAGGGTCTCACTATATTGCGGGTTTAATCTTACAATATGATGGAGCTTATCCTTTTGCAGTTGCAGCGTATAATGCTGGACCAAATAGAGTTAAGTACTGGAAAAAAATTAACAAGAACCCTCAAAAAAAACAAATTGATTATATTGATTGGGTTGAATTAATAAAGTTTAGAGAAACCAGAAACTATGTTCAGAGAGTTTTAGAGAACTACAATGTGTATAGATATATTTTAGAAAAAAAACCGATCCCTATGAAAGATTTTTTCAAAGATCACCCTTTATTTTAGTGGCGGAAGAGGAGGGATTCGAACCCTCGGTACAAGTTTCCCCGCACGGTCATTTAGCAAACGACTGGTTTCAGCCTCTCACCCACTCTTCCACTGCGACATTGATATATCCGATTGTATTGAATATTCAATATTTATAAAGTAATTATTGCCTAATAATGAAAAACAAATATTCAATATTTTCGCTCATAAAAAATGCATTTAGTTACCATGAGAATTGGCAAAAAGCGTGGAATGATCCACAGCCTAAAAAAGAATATGATGCAGTAATTGTTGGTGGAGGTGGTCACGGATTAGCAACAGCTTATTATTTAGCTAAGAAACATAATATGAAGAATATTGCTGTTGTTGAAAAAGGTTGGATTGGTGGTGGAAATACTGGAAGAAATACTACAATTATAAGATCAAATTATTTATGGGATGCAAGTGCAGGTCTTTATGATCATGCTTTAAAAATCTGGGAAGGTTTATCTCAAGAATTAAATTATAATGTTATGTTTAGCCAAAGAGGTGTTATGAATCTTGCGCATAATCTGCAAGATGTTAGAGATTTAAAAAGAAGAACTCACGCAAATCGATTAAATGGAATTGATGCAGTTTATCTAAGTACTGAAGAAGTTAAAAAATTTTGCCCAATAATAAATACATCACCTGACATTAGATATCCTGTGCTAGGTGGAACCTTACAAAGAAGAGCTGGAACAGCAAGACATGATGCTGTTGCCTGGGGTTACGCAAGAGGCGCTGATGAAATGGGTGTTGATATAATTCAAAATTGTGAAGTAAAAGGAATTAAAAGAAATGGTGATAGTGTTGAAGGTATTGAAACTACAAAAGGTTTTATAAAAACCAAAAAAGTTGGTGTAGTTGCAGCAGGACACTCTAGTGTAATTGCAAATATGGCTGGCATAAGATTACCGTTAGAAAGTAAACCTTTACAAGCTTTAGTTTCTGAACCTGTAAAACCAATTATTGATACAGTAGTTATGTCAAATGCTGTTCACGCATATGTAAGTCAATCTGACAAAGGTGAGTTAGTGATTGGTGCTGGAACAGATGATTATGTATCATATTCACAAAAAGGAAGTCATCAAATTGTTGAAGGAACACTCAATGCAATATTAGAACTTTATCCAATTTTTAGTCGAATGAGAATGTTGAGACAATGGGGAGGTATTGTGGATATTTGTCCAGATGCAAGTCCGATCTTAAGTAAAACTTCAGTTAAAGGTTTATATTTTAACTGTGGTTGGGGTACGGGAGGATTTAAAGCAACACCAGGTTCTGGAGATTTATTTGCACATACAATTGCAAATGATGAACCGCACAAACTTAATGCAGCCTTTAATTTAAATAGATTTGTAAGTGGTGACCTTGTTGATGAACATGGAGCCGCAGCAGTTGCTCACTAAATGTTTTTAATTAATTGTCCTTATTGCGGTGAAAGAGACCAAAGCGAATTTAAAGCTGGTGGTGAAGCTCATATAGAAAGACCTAAACAACCTACGGAATTAAGTGATGATGAGTGGGCTGAATATTTATTCATGAGAAAAAATATCAAAGGTATACAATTTGAAAGATGGAATCATGCTCACGGGTGCAGAAAATGGTTTAATATGATTAGAGATACTTCAAATGATGAGATTAAATTAATTTATAAAATGGGTGAAAAACCTCCCAAAGGATAAACAGATGTCTCAAAATTTAAGAGTTAAAAGTAGTAATTTTATTGATGAAACATCAAGAATATCATTTAAATTTAATGGTAAAACTTATTATGGTTTTAAAGGAGATACGTTAGCATCAGCACTATTAGCAAATGATATTCATTTAGTTGGAAGAAGCTTCAAATACCATAGACCCAGAGGAATAATGACCTCAGGCTCAGAAGAACCTAATGCAATTGTTCAAGTTGGAAATGATAAGGCTATAACAGAACCCAACGTAAGAGCTACTGAAGTTGAAATATATAATGGTTTAGAAGCAAAAAGCCAAAACTGTTGGCCTAGTGTTAATTTTGATATTGGTGGAATAAACAACTTCTTATCCCCTCTTTTACCTGCAGGATTTTATTATAAAACATTTATGTGGCCAGCAAGTTTCTGGGAAAAATATGAAATTGCTATAAGGCATTCAGCAGGTCTTGGAAGATCACCAACAAAACCAGATACAGATATTTATGAACATAGATATATCCATTGTGATGTTTTGGTTATTGGAGCCGGAATATCAGGAATTATGGCTGCCAAAACTGCTACCAAAAATAATTTAAATACTCTTTTGTTAGATGAAAAAAATGAACTTGGTGGAATGACTATTTATCAAAATTCAGAAAAATTTAAAATAGATAACAAGATTTCTTCTGAATGGTTAAATGATGAAATTGAGGAATTAAACAAATTGGATAATTTAGAAATAAAAACTAGAACAAGTGTGGCGGCCTATCATGGTTACAACTATTTGCTAGCAAGAGAAAATTTGACTGACCATTTAAGTAAAGATGAAAAAGAAAATAAAGTTAGACAAAGACTATTAAAAATTAGAGCAAAAAAAGTTATAGTTGCAACAGGTTCTTTGGAGCGACCATTAGTTTTTAATAACAATGATAGACCGGGAATAATGCTTTCTTCTGCAGTTAAAAAATATGCTGACTATTATGGTGTTATTTGTGGTAAAAATAATATTTTCTTTACCAATAATGACACTGCTTATGAAAGCGCGATATCATTATTAAAAAAGGGAATTAATGTTCATTGTATTATTGATATTAGAGAAAACTCTAATTCTTCTATTGTCAAAGAAGCTCAAGACTTAGGTTTAAAAATATATTGGTCTCATACAATTGTTGATACACATGGGTATAAGAGATTAAAACAGATTTCTATAATGGAGTTATCTAAAGACGGTCAATCTTTTGCTAATTCTAATAAAATTGTTCTTGATTGTGACTGCTTAGGAATGTCGGGTGGATGGACTCCTGCTGTACATTTGTTTACTCAGTCTGGTGGTAAATTAAAGTTTAGAGAGAAAGATCAAGTATTTATTCCTAATAAATATCAATCAGAACAAGTAAGTATTGGATCTTGTAATGGTGATTTTGAATTAGATGAAATTATTAAAAATTCTTCAGATATTCTAAAAGATTTTCTTAAAATAGAAAAAACTGGCTTTGATAATATAAATGTAGAAACATCAAAAGAAACTAGTAAAAAAAATATTTGGCTTCTTCCATCTGATAAAATCGTTGGTAAAACAAAACCGTTTGTAGACTATCAAAATGATGCAACAGCTAAAGACATTAAATTAGCTCTTAGAGAGGGTTTTAGGTCTATTGAACATGTTAAAAGGTACACAACTACTGGAATGGGTACCGACCAGGGCAAACTTGGAAATATGCATGCTTTAGGAATTATTGCAGATACAACAGGTGTAAAAATGGGTGAAGTTGGAACAACAACTTTTAGACCACCCTACACTCCTTTAACATTTGGAACTATTGTTGGAAGAAATGTTGGAGAATATTTCGACATATTCAGAAGAACGCCAATGAATGATTGGCATATAAATAATAATGCAGAATTTGAAAATGTTGGTCAATGGAAAAGAGCATGGTACTACCCTAGGGGTAATGAAACCATGTATGAAGCTGTTCAAAGAGAAAGTAAAGCCACAAGAGAGAGTGCTGGAATTTTAGATGCATCAACACTTGGAAAAATTGATATTCAAGGAAGTGATGCTTCAGAATTTTTAAATAGAGTTTACACAAATGCTTGGTCAAAACTTGGTATAGGAAAATGTAGATATGGATTAATGCTTAATGAAGACGGGATGGTTTATGATGATGGAGTAACAACTAGACTTGGAGAAAATCACTATATCATGACCACTACGACAGGTGGTGCTGCAAATGTAATGGGTAAACTTGAAGATTATTTACAAACAGAATGGCCTGAACTAGATGTTTATTTAACATCTGTAACAGATCATTTTGCAACAGCAACAATAGGTGGGCCTAATAGTAAAAAAATACTTAATAAATTAATTCCAGATTTAGACCTTTCAGATGAAAACTTCCCACACATGTCTTTTAAAGAAGAAAAAATTGGAAAAATTAATTGTAGAATAATGAGAATTAGCTTCACTGGTGAGCTTAGTTATGAAATTAATATTCAAGCAAGTTATGGAAAATCGTTATGGGAACAATGTATGGATGCTGGAAAAGAATTTAATATCACTCCTTATGGAACCGAAACAATGCACTTATTAAGAGCTGAAAAAGGTTTTATTATTGTGGGACAGGACACAGATGGAACCATGACCCCAATTGATCTTCAAATGGATTGGGTTGTTAGTAAAAAGAAATATGATTTTATTGGAAAAAGATCACTCTACAGATCAGATACTATGCGAGAAGATCGTAAGCAAATGGTTGGGTTATTAACAAACGATCCAAACACAGTTTTAGAAGAAGGAGCTCAAATTATTTCAGAATTGAATCAAACTCCTGTTAAAATGTTAGGACATGTAACTTCAAGTTATTTTAGCCCAAACTTAGGGAAATCTATTGCATTAGCTGTTGTGAAGGGTGGAAAAAATATGATGGGTAAAAAATTATTTATTCCAATGGAGGATAAAACAATCAATGTGACTGTAGTTGATCCTATTTTTCTAGATAAGGAGAATAAAAAATTAAATGCTTAATTATACATCACCAATAAAAGAAGTGAAAAAATATTCAGGTTTAACTGTTAGTGAAATTTCTCCACTGATGAAGTTAAATTTAAGAGGAAAAAGTAGAGATTTTCTTACTACAATAGGTCAAAATATTAATATAATTTTACCATTAGAGGCTAACACATCAGCATCAAGCGAAAATTACACTGCTATATGGCTTTCGCCAGATGAGTGGATGTTAGTTTCTAATAGGACAGTTAATAAAGAAAATAACGATTACGAAATTGAAAAATTGTTATTTAATAAAATTTCTAAGACTAATTTAGGTTCAGTAACAGATGTTACGGATCAACTTGTAATGATTAATCTAAGTGGTGAAAAAATATTTGATCTATTGAGCACGGGTAGCCCATTTAACTTTAATGATTTTAGATTCAAAAAAGGTTCATCTACTCAAACATTACTTGCGCAGATAGATGTGATAATTCATCACAATCAAATTAATTCAGTAAATTTGTTTGTTAGACGGTCGTTTTCTGAACATTTAATGTCATGGATTAATGATAGTGCGTCAAGGTTATAAAGGCATTAACTCATCATTTAGATATAAGTTTTTTTTTAAATTAAACTAAATAAGGATACTCTTACAATATGAAAAAGCTAATATTAATTACTTTACTGCTATTGTTGCCATTTTCAGTTAACGCTGAATCAAAATTAAATAAAATTTTATCTACTGGTGAATTAAAAGTTGGAACTACAGGAGACTGGGATCCAATGTCAATGAAGGATCCAGCTACTAACAAGTACGAGGGTTTTGACATTGATGTAATGAATGAACTTGCAAAAGATATGGGAGTTAAAATAACTTTTGTACCAACTGAATGGAAAACTATAGTTTCAGGAATTACTTCAAATAGATATGATATCTCAACAAGTGTAACCAAAACAGCTAAGAGAGCACTAGTTGCAGGTTTTACAACTTCTTACTACAAATATGGAACAGTACCCTTGGTTCTAAAGAAGAACTTGTCTAGATTTTCTACTTGGGACTCGTTGAATAATAGTGATGTTACGATTGCGACTACACTTGGAACTTCTCAAGAAGCTAAAGCTAAAGAATTTTTTCCTAAATCAAAATTAGTATCGATTGAGTCTCCAGCTAGGGACTTTCAAGAAGTTTTGGCTGGAAGAGCAGATGGACATATTACTAGTTCAACAGAGGCTAATAAACTTGTTATTAAATACCCACAATTAGCTATTGTTCAAGATGGTGGTAAAAATCCAGCTGCATTAGCAATGATGGTTGACCAAAGTGATCAAGTATGGATGAATTACATGAATCAGTGGATTGAAATTAAAAAAACTTCTGGTTTCTTTGATGAACTTCTAGAAAAATACGAACTTAAAAGCTTATAAAATTTAAATTAATAATTTTAAGGGTATAATTTAATTAGTGAAAAAACTAATTTTTTTATCACTCTTATTATTAACCTCGTGTGGTACCGATCATGAGTGGGCTTGGTATATACTTTCACCAGATAAAGTTAACGGATTAACAAACTTAAAATTTCTTCTTAGTGGTATTGGTGTAACAATATACATATCTGTTATTTCTATAATTATTTCAATGTTCTTAGGATTTATTGTTGCAATACCATCATTAGCTAAGAATAAATTTCTAACTTATATAAACATAGCTTATGTCGAGATAGTAAGAGCTATTCCATTATTAGTATTAATTTTATGGGTTTATTATGGTTTACCTATTATGACAGGAATAAGTTTTAGTCCTTTCACGTCAGGTATTATTGCATTAGCAATTAGTGAAAGTGCATTTCAAGCTGAAATTTTTAGAGCTGGTATTAACTCAATTAAAAAAGCACAATGGGAAGCTGGAAGTTCACTAGGATTAAATTTCTTTAAAAGGTTAAGATTAGTAATTTTACCACAAGCAATAAAGAATATTTTACCAGCATTAGGTAATCAATTTGTTTATGTTTTAAAAATGTCCTCACTAGTTTCTATTATTGGAATTGGTGATCTAACAAGAAAAGCTAATGAGCTAGTTGTGACAACTTATAGACCTTTAGAAATATATACTTTTTTGATATTGGAATATTTAGTTTTAATATTGATAGTTTCTTATTTTGTAAGAAAACTTGAAAGAAAATTAAAACAAGATTCTAATAATTAATTATTTCTTCTAAAATGCCAAGGATATTCAAATTCCATAGACCACATCCCTAACTTGTTTGCTCTTGCATAATCTTCATCAATTATAAACTTTTTAGAATATTTTCTATAAGCAAATGCATAACCACTTCTAACTAAATAACTTGATAAACTTTCGTCATTTACAAAACATTCAGCCAGTGTTCTTTTGTATCGATCTTTACCTTCTCTAACACAGGTAACTTTATTGTCAGCAATCTTATCTATAAGTATTTGTTTGGCTTCTTTCCCACAGAAATTTTTTACATCTTCTTTAAGGCAGGTTTGTTTTAGTTCAGGTGTATCTATGCCACTAAATCTTATTTTTTCTCCATTAATTTTAATTGTATCACCATCAGTGATCTTAAGATTTTGTGATTTGACATCTGTGTAAGTTAAAAAAAAAACTAGCGCTGAAACACTAATAACTAAAATGACTTTTTTTTTGCTTAAATACATTATTTAAGAAATATCCAATGAAGATGATTAGAGCAATACCCATAAACCAATTAGTTGCCATTATTGTATAAAATATGTCATTATAATCACCACCTCTAATATTTATCACATACCACAAAGACAGAAATGGAAATGCAGTTAACCGTAAAATGCTTAAATAAAGACTGTAAATTGGTTTCTTAAGAGCTTGAAAAACAGCTGTTGTGATAAAGAATATTGGATAAATAGGACCAATAAAAGCTGCAACCTTGAGATATATGGCCCCATGTTTAATTGCTTCTGCGTTATCTGTAAATTGAGATACAAAAAATTCTGCACCAAAAAATAATATTATTCCTGCTCCAGCCATAAAAGATGAGCCAAATAAAAGGGCCTTAGTATACAATTCTCTTATACGATTAAATTTTTTTGCACCAAAATTCTGTCCACCAATTGATAGTACGGCAGTATTAAGACCAATCACTGGTAACAAGAAAACTTGTTCAACTCTTAAAGCGGCTCCATAACCAGCTGTTGCTAAATCTCCAAATTGTCCAATAAAATATAAAATATTAAATATACCAACCCCAATAAACAACATACTAAACATAATTGGAATAGATTGTTTCGCTAAAGGAATTAAATAATCAAACTTAGGAATAAAGCATACTAGCTTCAAATACTTTCTTATTTTACATTGATTGACTTTATATGCTAAATAAATTGTCCCAATTGATTGAGAAATTACTGTAGCGATAGCAAGGCCTGCAATCCCAAATGCAGGAATAATACCATAGCCCCATATAAATAATGGATTTAAAAAAATATTTAAAAAAAAACTAAATATTAATGTATTTCTATAGCTTTTAGTATCACCTTGAGCGTTTAATGTTCCATTTAAAGATATTTGTATCATTACTATAAATGTTCCATAAAAAATAATATCTAAATATTCTCGTGTGAGTGCAATACCTGCAGCATCAGAACCCATAACACCTAAGAGAAAATTAGATGCATTTAGGCCAAAAAGTGTAACTACGATTGAAATTAATAGAGCAAAGATCAAAGATTGTGCAATATACATTGAAGCTACACGTTGTTTTTTTTCACCTATCGAATTACCAATCATTGCATTTGTTGCAGCACCTATTCCAACACCAACAGCTATAATAGTAAAATATATCGGAAAAGATTTAGCTATAGCTCCTATGGCTTCTGCAGAAATTCTACCCGCGAACCAAGTATCAACTAAATTATAAAAGGTTTGAAATAATGAACCTACACTAGCAGGTATAGTTACTTTTCTCAGTAGGTCCCAAATAGGATCTTTTATTAAATTTATTTGTTTGGACAATATATTTTCTATTTAAATTCTCTCTGGAATATATGCTTTGATCCACTCTTTTTAGCAAGATTAATTTGTTTTTGTCTCATTCTAAATCTGGCTTTTTGAGACTCGGTTAAATTATCGTGACAATTTGGGCAAGAAACACCTTCTTCATATTTTTTAGATTTTTTATCTTTTGGTGAAATTGGCTTTCTGCAACCACTACACATAAAGTAACTTCCGACTTTTAACCCATGTTTAAGACTGATTCTATTATCAAAAACAAAACATTCACCTTTCCACAAACTATCTTTTTCCTTAGTTTTTTTTAGATAATTTAAGATGCCACCATTCAATTGGTAGATATCTTTAAATCCTTTCTTTTTCAAATAAACAGAAGTTTTTTCACATCTAATTCCCCCAGTGCAAAACATAGCTACAGGTTTATCTTTTTTAAGTTTGTTAAGGTATTTAGGAAAGTCTCTAAAATTATCAACATCAGGGTTAACTGATTTTTTGAACGTTCCAACATCGAATTCAAAAGGTTTTCTTGTATCTATTATATGTGTATCTTTTTTTTTGATTAATTTATTCCATTCTTTTGGATCTAAATGTGTGTCTAAATTTCTTTCTTTAGAATCTAAAGTTAAACTCATAGGAACGACTTCTTTTTTAATTTTTACTTTAGGTTTGTGAAAGGGTTGAAATTTACTTTTAGAAGTATTGCTATTATCAAACTCATTAATAGAAAATATCTTTTTTATTTTATTAATAGCATCTCTAATATCTTTAGTTTTACCAGATATCGTTCCGTTCAATCCCTCTTTGGCGATAATGACAGTTCCTCGGATACTTTTTTTAATCAAAAAATCTTGAATAAAAAGTTTATTTTTCTTAAGTGAAATAAGTTTTTTAAATTTGTAGAAACCAAAAACCTCAAACATTACAAAACTCTACAAACAGTCATGCCATCACCAAAAGGAATAATTATCTGTTCTACTCTTTTATCATTTGATACATAATCATTAAATTCTCTAATATTAATAGTAAATTTATCAATATTATTTTCATCAGCAACTTCACCGTGCCACAAAACATTATCAATAATGATCAATCCAGCTTTATTGATTAATTTTAAAGATCTCTCATAATATTCTTTATAATTCATCTTATCTGCATCAATAAAAATCATATCAAATTTATCTGAGGTTAAGTCATCTAAACTTTCAAGAGCAGGCTTTATAATAGTTTCAATTTTGTGTAATTGATTGGCTTTTTTAAAAAAATCTGAGGCTATTTTATTAGTTTCTTCATTCTTATCTAATGCAATTAATTTACCATCATCTGGTAATGCAAGAGCAATAGAGAGTGCACTTAAACCTGTAAAAGTTCCAATTTCTAGTACTTTTTTAATATTAGATATTTTGATAATTAAATGAAGAAAGTGACACTGTGAAGGATCAATTTGCATCCTTTTAATATCACCTAACGTATTATTATAGCTAATAATTTCTTGCTGTACTGGATGAAGTGATTGGCTAAAATTATCTATATAAGTTTGAAGTTTATCAGTAATTTCTAAATTCCTACCCATTGGTTTTTAAGTCCTTTGTGTCTACCAATTTCACCACGAGGGCATTAATGAATTTCATGAGTATTTATGCTAATATTTATAAATGAACAAGAGGAATAAGTAAAATTTTTTTAGTTTATCTCCCTAGGTACTAGTCTGGTACTAGTTCTCCCACATAATCCTATAAATATTCGTATATATTTTTATTTTATTTTTCAAAAGTTTTCTTTCCTAACTTTATTGGATTAGTTAAAAGTTTTTTTTCATTAAATCTGAATCTATCGTTGTTATAATGAATTGAATTCAGTACAATTATTCTAGAACTATCCATATCAACTAAGATAGCTTGACCAGAACGTCCACCCATAGCAAATACTACTTTGTCTTTTAATCCAGGCCAATCTAGATGAAATTGACCACCATAAGAGAATGTACGATTATATCTCGGTTCACCTCTCATACCATCATGATTACCTAAATTTTTACGAATCTTTCTTTTATAAATTTCTTTAAGATATTTCCCAAAACAAGTGTTGTTTTGATAGTCATCCATCATCATTTTTGCAATTCTAAGATAATCAAATCGTGTCGCATAAAACATTGGATCAGCATTTCCGACATCATCGGATCCATCTTTCTTGAAAAAGAATACTGGATGTTTTATTCTCACTTTTTCTTGAAATATTTTATTTAGAAGATTATCAAAATTACCTTTCAATTTAAAAAGAGCATAATTCAATATCAAATTAGTATTAACATTATTATAATTATATATTCTTTTTTTTGATGCTATTTTGTTTCTAAACTGTGTTCCTAAAAATCTTGCTGACATATCGTCAACTTCATATCCTTTATCTCTATTAGCTTTACCATTTTTTAGTAAAAAACTATCGTAAACATATTTTTGATCACCGGAAGCCATATTTAAAAGATCAATAAGTTTATGATTTTCATAAAGCGAGCCTTTTAGTAAAGGCCAGTCATTTATTTTTGAGTCTACGCTTTCAATATAACCCTCACAAATTGCATGACCCAAAATAATAGATACTAAGCTCTTACCCATAGAATTTGATCTTAATCTAGTTTTGTTATCTATAAGTTCACCAAGTCTATTTTTTGGTGACATTTTGTCGATTATCACTTTGCCTTTCTCAAAATATAAATAACTTACAATACCTTTTCTTTTTAATTCTTTATTTAAAAATTCATAATCTGTTAAATCAAATTCAAACTTATAAGGGTTTGAAGACGGTTCGATTGTTCTTGATGAATAAGGACTTCTACTCCGTCTAGTATCTGAATTATATCGAAACATATAATATCTCAATGTATTCAGGTCAGGATTTTCCTTAAAAGGTATATGAAAATCACCTTTGTATTTTTTTGCTTTTGAAAAATCAATCGTAGAGCTTTCTGATGAAAAACTATTAGTAGTAAAAAAAATAATTCCTATAATAATAATTATTTTTTTCATTAAAGAATGTTATAATATTATCTCTCCAGGTACTAGTTAAGTACTAGTTTAAGGAAATTAATTGAGGCTTTTTTTTTTACATTAATAGAAAACTAAATTAAAAATATAAGATTTTATAGGACATTTTAGACTGTCTTGTACTACTATGGACTGACTTTAACTTCTATCCCTCGGCTTTTAAGTCCTTTGTGTCTACCAGTTTATAGGTATTAAAGCTTTTTCTTTAATATTTCATTGATTAATTGAGGGTTAGCCTTACCACCAGAAACCTTCATAGCTTGACCAACAAAAAAACCAAATAGTTTTTCTTTACCATTTTTATATTCAATGGCCTTTTCTCTATTATCATCAATAATTTTATCTATTAAAGCCTCTAATGCTTTTGGATCACTTTGTTGTTTTAAACCTTTTTCTTCAACAATGATTTGAGGATCTTTGTCTCCATCCATCATTAATTCAAATATTGTTTTAGCTATTTTTCCAGAAATTGTTCCATTCTTAATCAAATTAATTAACTTAGCTAAATTTTTTGCACTTATTGGACTTTGAGATATTTCTAAATTTTTATTATTTAAAACAGCAAATAGCTCCCCGGTTATCCAGTTAACAGCTAATTTCATATCACGGTTCTTGCCCATTTTTGCAACTACTTCTTCAAAATATTTAGCAGTTTCAATATCGGATACTAAAATTGTGGCCTCATAAGCAGACACTTTAAATTCATCTATAAATCTTTTCTTTTTATCATCAGGTAATTCTGGGATATCTGCTTTAAGTTTTTCAACAAACTCATCAGTAACTTCTAATGGTAATAAATCAGGGTCTGGAAAATATCTATAGTCATGTGCGTCTTCTTTAGATCTCATTGATCTTGTTTCATTTTTTTTTGTATCAAATAATCTTGTTTCTTGGTCAATTGATTTTCCCTCTTCAATTAAATCGACCTGCCTATTAGCTTCATAATTAATAGCCATCTGCATAAATTTAATAGAATTAACATTTTTAATCTCACAACGTGTTCCAAGTTCTTTAGAGTCTTTTAATCTTACCGAAACATTAACATCTGCTCTTAAGGAGCCCTCTTGCATATTACCATCACAAGTACCCAAATATCTCATTATAGATCTTAGTTTTTTGATATAAGCACTTACCTCATCTGGCGTTCTTAAATCTGGTTTACTAACTATTTCCATTAAGGCTACACCCGATCTATTTAAATCAACCAATGTGTTTTGTGGATCCATGTCATGAATACTTTTTCCAGCATCTTGTTCTAAATGAAGTCTTTCAATACCAACCTCCTTTTGTCCATCAGGCATATCAAGAACAACTGTACCCTCTCCTACTATTGGATATTTAAACTGTGAAATTTGATATCCTTGAGGAAGATCTGCATAAAAATAATTTTTTCTATCAAAGACTGATCTTTTATTTATTTCAGCTCTTAAACCAATACCAGTTTTAATAGCTTGTTTTACACAAAACTCATTAATCACAGGTAACATTCCAGGAAATGCAGCATCAACTAAACTTACTTGAGTATTGGGTTCTGCACCAAATTTAGTTGAAGAAGATGAAAACAGTTTTGAATTAGAGGTAACTTGTGCATGAACCTCAAGTCCAATCACAACTTCGTAAATATTATCTTTTCTTTCAATTAAAAATTCAGGATTACTCTTGACCATTATTTAATCCACCAATCAGTAATTTTATTTTTAAAATTAATTTTATCTTCCATCGCATAAGAAATATTAAGTATTCCTTGCTCATCAAATGCTTTACCAATGATTTGCAATCCTAAAGGATAACCGTTTGCATCATGGCCAGCTGGAATAGACATTGCTGGCAAACCTGCAAGATTAACGGGTACTGTAAAAATATCATTTAAATACATTGAAACTGGGTCGTCTTTCTTCTCACCAATTTTAAATGCTGAACTAGGTGTTGATGGAGTTAAAATTGCATCAACTTTTTTATAAGCCTCATCAAAATCATTTTTAATTAATTTTCTAACTTTTTGAGCTTTTAAATAATAAGCATCATAATATCCTGAAGACAAAACATAAGTACCTATCATTATTCTTCTTTGAACTTCAGCACCAAAGCCTTCAGATCTTGTCTTTTCATACATATCTATTAAGTTTTCGCCTTTGGCTCTAAAACCATACTTCACACCATCATATCTTGCTAAGTTAGAGGAAGCCTCAGCTGGAGCTACAATGTAATAAGTGGGAAGAGCGTAGCTAGTATGTGGCAGCGAAATATCTATAATTTCAGCTCCACAATCCTTTGCATATTGAATACCTTTTTGCCATAACTCCTCAATTTCTTTGGGCATCCCATCCACTCTATATTCTTTCGGTATACCTATTTTTTTTCCTTTAATATCTTTGTTTAATTCTTTGCTATAATGGTTTCTTTTATATTCTGTCGAAGTAGAATCTTTTGTATCGTAAGTGCTAATAACTTCTTGAAGCAAAGCACAATCTTCAACATTTTGTGCCATTGGACCAGCCTGATCTAATGAAGATGCAAATGCAACAATTCCATATCTAGAACAACTTCCATAGGTAGGCTTTAAACCCACAGTACCCGTGAATGAAGCTGGTTGTCTAATAGAGCCACCAGTATCAGTGCCTATTGTAATCGGAGTAAGTTGACCGGAAACAGCTGATGCTGATCCTCCAGAAGATCCCCCAGGAACCAAATCTTTATCAATAGGATTTTGTACATTTCCATAAAAACTAGTTTCATTAGATGAACCCATAGCAAACTCATCGCAGTTTAGTTTACCAAGTAAAATAGCTCCTTCATTCCAAATATTTTGAGTTACAGTTGACTCATAAGTTGGAATGAAGTTTTCTAAAATTTTACTTCCAGCTGTTGTTCTTAAATTTTTTGTACAAAAAAGATCTTTAACTGCCATTGGTATACCTGGAAGTTTTAAGTCTAAATTAGGACTCTGATCAAATTTTTTTGCTTTTTCAATTGCATTTGAAAAGTCTTCTGTAATATAAGAATTTAACTCTTTTGATTTTTCTGAACGATCTACAAATGATTTTGTTATCTCTTCAGAGGATAATTTTTTATCCTTAATATTCTTGACTAATGAAGTTAATGATTGAGAAGTAATATTCGACATTATTCTACAACCTTAGGTACAACAAAGAAATCCTCATTATCTTCAGGTGAATTTTTAATAATTTGGTCTCTTATATTTTCGCTTTGAACTTCATCAGATCTTAACTTTAAAGTTGTTTCTGCAACAGACGTTAATGGTACAACATTATCGGTATTTAACTCATTTAGTTTTTCAATAAATTCAAAAATTGAATTTAGATCACCAGCAAGCTTTTCAGCTTTTTGGTCATCGACTGAAATTCTTGATAATTTTGAGATGTGCTTTATTGTTTTAAGATCAATGCTCATATGGTATTTAAATATGTCGCAAACTATCACTTAAGTTAAAAATATACAATATGATCACTATTGAAGATTTAAAAAAAAAACAGTCAGAAACCTGCAGATTGATTGGATTAGATCTTGGTTCGAAGAGAATTGGTGTGTCTATTTGTGATGATAAACAGTCTATCGCAACACCATTTAAAACAATTAATAAAACAAATACGAACCAATTAATTAAAGAATTAAATGATCTTGTTAATGAGTACAATATTAAAGGAATAATAATAGGAAATCCTATTAACATGGACGGATCATCAGGTAGATCAGCACAATCTGTAAATGATGTATCAAGCAACATTGATAAAGCAATTAATGTAGATGTTTGCCTTTGGGATGAGAGACTTTCGACAGTTGGTGCTTTTAATTTATCAAGTCAACTTGACGTTAATGTTAGTAAAAGAGAAAAAAATATTGATCAGAATGCGGCGGCATTCATACTTCAGGGTGCAATAGATTTTTTGAATAATTAATACTTGCCATAATGGCACTTTATAGCTATAGAGTTAATTTTAATGGCAACTAAAACAAACAAAGCTATTAAAATTTCTCAAAAACATTTGTTAGGTATTCAAGACTTATCAATTAATGATATTAATCTAATTTTAAAAGAGTCTCAGTCATTCATTAAACTTAATCAAAGTAAAAATAAAAGACTAAATATACTAACTGGAAAAACACAAATTAACCTTTTTTTTGAACCATCAACTAGAACCCAAAGCTCCTTTGAGCTTGCAGGAAAACGTTTAGGTGCTGATGTGATGTCTATGAATATGGGTAACTCTGCTATTAAAAAAGGTGAAACCTTAATTGATACAGCGATGACACTAAATGCAATGCATCCAGATATAATTGTAATTAGACATCAAGATTCAGGTGCATGCAACCTATTGTCACAAAAAGTTAATTGTTCTGTCTTAAATGCTGGTGATGGAAGAAGAGAACATCCTACTCAAGCATTACTTGATGCATTAACAATAATTAATAGAAAGAAAAAAATTGAAGGTTTAAAAATAGCAATTTGTGGTGACATACTTCACTCTAGAGTAGCTAGATCAAACATCTACTTACTAACAATGCTAGGTGCTGAAGTAAATATTGTTGCACCATCAAATTTAATGCCAAAAGAAATTGAAAAATTTGGGGTAAATACTTTTACAGATATGAAAAAAGGACTTATGGATTGTGATATAGTGATGATGTTACGACTTCAAAATGAAAGAATGACAAGTTCATTTCTTTCATCAAACCGTGAGTACTATGAATATTATGGCTTAACCCCAGATAAACTTGATTTTGCGAAACCAGATGCAATAATAATGCACCCAGGTCCAATGAACAGGGGAATTGAAATAGATACTAGATTAGCTGACGATATTAATAAAAGTGTAATTAAAGA
>JACWEP010000019.1 GCA_014653375.1 Pelagibacterales bacterium SAG-MED48
ATATCAAAGACTTGATAAAGATCACAGAGCAATCAATCTTTTTGAGTTAGCGCTAAAATCAGATAATAATAATATTTCAGCAATGAATAACCTTGCTAATTCTTTAAAAAATATAGAAGAATATTCCAAAGCAGAACAAATTTATAAAAAAATTTTAGAAATAAATCCAAGCTACATTAATGTTTATAACAATTATGGTAATTTAAAGTCTGCTATAAATGATATTGAAAATGCTATAAAGTTGTACGAACAAGGACTAAATGTAGCGAAAGAAAAAAATATTAATACTTTAGCTCTATTGAATCATTTGGCCTTAGCCTTTCAAAGTTTAAACAAAGTAAAAGAGACAACTGAAATTGTTAACAAAATGCTAAAAATAGACCCAAAGAATGCTAATGCGCATCAAATTCTAAGTTCAATTTACAAGTATTCCCTAACGAATGATGAAACAATGATCCATATATCTAAGATGAAAAAAATTTTATTAGAAAATAATTTTGAAGACGATCAAAAAGGAATAATTTTTTTTGCACTTGGTAAAGCATATGATGATTTAAAAGATTCAGAAGAGGCTATAAAATTTCTTACCTTGGGTAATAAAATGATGAACAAAAAAAGAAATTCAAATATTACTGAAGAAATTAATATTACAAATGAGATGAAAAATGCGTTTGAAAATATTGATTTAAGCATAAAACACAAAAGTTTTTCAAACAAAAAAATTATCTTTATTTGTGGAATGCCAAGGTCTGGTACGACTTTAGTTGAACAAATTATTTCTTCACATAATAAAGTTTATGGAGCAGGTGAACTTCCGTTTTTATCTAGTGTTGTTCGTGATAACTTTTTTAATGATAATAAACTGGATAAAAAAAAAATTGCCAAACTTCAGAATTCCCCAGAAAATTTAATCAACGATCAGTATTTTGAAAAAATTTCTTTATTTAATTTTGATGAACATGTTTTAACAGATAAAGCTCTAATAAATTTTAAATGGATTGGTTTTATTAAGGTTTTTTTCCCCAATAGTAAAATCATCCATTGTAAAAGAGATCCAAAAGACAATTGTCTATCAATATATAAAAATAATTTTTCAGGATCTAACTTGAATTGGGCATTTAATCAAAAAGATATCTCTAATTATTATAATAATTATAATTTTTTAATGAAATTCTGGTATTCAAAAATACCAGAATTTATTCATACTATTGAATATGAAAAACTTGTATCTGATAAAAAAAATGAAATAGAAAAATTACTAGAGTTTTGTGAGCTAGAATTGGATGATAATTGCTTTAATCATCATAAAAATACTAAAACGCAAATTAAAACAGTTAGTATATCTCAAGCCCGCCAAGCAGTTTATAGTTCATCAGTACGTTCTAGTGATAAGTACAAAGATCATCTAAAGGAAATGTTTGAAAATTTAATTTAAGTTTGGTCTTAGTTAACTTATAATTAAATTATAATGACAATTTATTCACTATCAAGCGGTCCAGGGATTTCTGGTGTTGCAATAATTAGAGTTTCGGGATCAGAGACTTCAAAAGTCTTAGAACTATTAACCAATAAAAGTTTGCCGAAACCGCGTGTAGCAACATTAAGAAAAATCAATAAAATCGACACTTCTGAACTAATTGATGAGGGCATAATATTGTGGTTTCCTGGCCCTGAAAGCTACACAGGTGAAGATATGGCCGAAATACAGGTACATGGAAGCAAGGCTGTAATAGACGCTATCCACTCTTCTATTTCCACAGTTGAAAATTGTCGTTTAGCAGAACCTGGTGAGTTTACAAAGCTTGCATTTCAAAATGGAAAAATAAGTTTACTTAAAGCAGAAAGTATAGCTGATTTAATTTCTGCTGAAACTGAAATTCAAAGAAAACAAGCAATTAAAATTATGAATGGAAAATCCGCTGATCTATTTAATTTTTTAAGAGAAAAACTTTTAAAAATATTATCACATGTTGAAGCTAAAATAGATTTTCCAGATGAAGATTTGCCAATTGATATTTTAAAAGAAATAAAAAAAAGTGCAGATGAAGTTTTAACAAATATTAAAAAAATTTTAGATGATCAAAAAGTTGGAGAAAGAATTAGAGAAGGTTTTAAGATAGCAATTCTTGGACCAACCAATGCAGGTAAATCTAGTCTCCTAAATCATTTATCAAATAGAGACGTTGCAATTGTTTCAGAAATTGCAGGAACAACAAGAGACGTGATAGAAACACATCTTAATATTGATGGTTATCCAGTAATCGTTTCTGACACTGCCGGGATAAGAGAGTCAAAAAATGAAATTGAAAAAAAAGGTATTAAATTATCTTTAAATAGAGCAGAAGAAGCTGATTTGAAGTTAGTAGTTGTTGATGCTAAAAAGCTTGATTTTACTGATGTTTTGAAGAGTTTATTGGAAGAAAATGCAATTTTAGTTATTAATAAATCAGATCTTTTAGAAGGAGATATTAGTTCTGAAATTAAAAAAATAAATCATGTATTAATTTCGATTAAAGAAAATTTTAATATTGATGAATTAATTTTAAAAATAAAAGATAATTTAAAAAACAAATTTATCACTAGCGATGATATTTTTATTACCAGAGAAAGGCACAGACAACATCTTCAACAATGTTTAGATCATCTTGAAAATTTTAATAAAAAAAATGAAGCTGAAGATTTTGATAAAGCTGCTGAAGATTTAAGATTAGCCACAAGACATCTTGGTATGATCGTTGGAAAAGTCGATGTTGAGGAGATATTAGGCAGTATATTCAACGATTTTTGTATAGGTAAATAAAACCTTATTTTCTTTATTTTTATCACCTTCTCTTTTAAAAAACCCTTAAAACATTAACCTATTTTAAAAAGATTAGGCGTCTCTTGTAAATATATTAATCAGTTATAAATTCAACTTATGAAAAATGATTTATCATTTGATGTTGTTGTAATAGGTGGTGGTCATGCAGGTTGTGAGGCTGCTGCAGCTTCTGCACGACTTGGAGTTAATACTGCTTTGTTTACTCACAAGATAGAAACAATTGGTGAGATGTCATGTAATCCTGCAATAGGTGGTTTGGGCAAAGGTCATTTAGTAAGAGAGATAGACGCTCTAGATGGTGTCATGGGTGAAGTTGCTGATAAATCAGGAATACAATTTAGATTATTAAATAGAAGTAGAGGTCCAGCAGTAAGAGGACCAAGAACTCAATCAGATAGATCATTATACCGTAAGTATATGCAAGAAATATTGTTAAACTACTGTAATTTAAACATTTTTTCAGATCCAGTGACAAAGTTTATTTTCAGTAAAAACACAATAAGTGGTTTTGAAACTAAAGAAGGTAAAAAAGTTTTATGTTCCAAGTTAATACTAACAACAGGCACTTTCTTAAATGGCTTGATACATATAGGTGACGAAAGAACACCAGCTGGAAGGTATGACGAAAAACCTTCAACAGGTTTAAGTGAACAATTGGAAAAATATGATTTTAAAATTGGAAGATTAAAAACAGGAACTCCTCCCCGACTTGATTCAAGAACAATTAATTATGAAAATTTAGAAGAACAATTTGCAGATGATGATCCTTACTTTTTTTCCTTCTTAACAAAAAAAAATATTAACAAACAAGTTACATGTAGGATGACTTATACCAATGACAAGGTTCACAAAATTATAGAAAAAAATTTATCTAAGAGCGCCATGTACTCTGGTAGTATAAAGGGGGTTGGGCCAAGATATTGCCCATCTATAGAGGACAAGATCGTAAAATTTGCAGATAAGAGTAGACATCAGATATTTTTGGAGCCAGAGGGCTTAAATGATCATACAATTTACCCAAATGGCATATCTACATCATTACCAAGTGAAGTACAACAAGAAATATGTAACAATATCAGTGGTTTAGAAAATGTTAAGGTAATTAGACCAGGATATGCTATAGAATATGACTATATTGATCCTAGAGAGCTATTTTTGACCCTTGAAACAAAGAAAATCAATAACTTATATCTTGCTGGTCAAATAAATGGAACTACAGGTTATGAAGAGGCTGCAGCTCAAGGTTTGATAGCAGGTATTAATGCAGCGCTATCATTTAAAAAACTCGAACCATTTATACTAGATAGGTCAGATGCATATATTGGTGTAATGATAGATGATCTTGTTACAAAAGGTGTTGCAGAGCCTTATAGAATGTTTACTTCTAGAGCTGAATACAGATTAAGTTTAAGAGCAGATAATGCAGATCAAAGACTTACTAGCAAGGGTATTTCTATAGGTTTAATTGGTGATAAAAGAAAAAATTTTTATGAGGATAAGCATAAAAAAATAGATAATATTGTGAAAAAAATGGAAAAATCAAGTATTTCTCCATCGAAAGCTGAGTATTTTGGAATAAAAATAGCAAAAGATGGTGTTTTAAGATATTCAAATGAAATATTAACTCAAAAAGGAGTTGATATGAAAAAAATTAGAGAAATATGGCCTAAAATACCTTTCTTTGACAAGGAAATAGATGAACAGATAGAGATTAATGCTCATTACAGAGGTTATTTAAAAAAGCAAAAAGCTGATATTTTAGCTTTCAAAAGAGATGAAAATTTAATGATTCCTGAAAAAGTTAACTATGATAATCTTTCAGGCCTATCAAACGAAGTTAAAGCTAAATTTAAAGAAATAAGACCAAAAACTATGGGACAAGCATTAAGAATTGATGGAATTACTCCGGCTGCAGTATATATTTTGTTGTCACATGTAAAAAGAAAGTCTATTAAGCATATAGCTTAATGGAACAAGAAATTTTAAATTCATACTCAAAACTTAATAGTTTAAATGTTTCACGTGAAACATACTTAGACTTTGAATTATTCATATCAATGATAATTGAGAAAAATAAAGAAATTAATATAATAAGCCAAAAAACTGCCAAAAATGAGTTAATAAGAGATCGTCATATAATAGATTCAGCACAAATAATTGATTTTGTTGATTTAAATAGTAGTATAGTTACTGATTTGGGTACCGGAGGCGGTATGCCAGGAATTATCATAGCAATTATGTTAAAAAATATGAAAAAAAACCTGAACATTCATTTATACGAGAAAAGTCACCATAAAAGCGCTTTTTTAAGAGAAGTATCAAGAAAATTAAAATTAAAAACAGAAATATTTCAAGAAGATGTTTTTGATTTAAAAAAATTAAAAACTGGGAGCATAATGTCAAGAGCATTTAAACCAATGCCAATTGTTTTGGATTTAGTTTATGAAAATTTTTCAATTTATAAAAATTTAATTTTTTTTATGGGAAAGAATGGAAAAAAAATTTTTGAAAATTCATTAAAGGAATGGGATCTAGAGTATGTAGAAAAAAAAAGTTTAACTAATGAAGATTCATTTTTGTTAAATATTAAAAAAATTAAAAAAAAAATTAAAAAAAATAAATGCAAATTATTTCTATTATAAATCAAAAGGGTGGGGTTGGAAAAACAACAACTGTTATCAATCTTGCAGCAGGTTTGTCTCAACAAAATAAAAAAATCTTAGTTATAGACTTGGATCCTCAAGGAAATGCAACAACAGGACTTGGATTATCAAATATGGAAAATTCTACTGATACTATTTATGGTGTATTGAATGGAACAAAAGAAATTTTTGAAGTAATTAAAAAAACTCAATTTGAAAATTTAGATTTAATAACTTCAAATGTAGATTTGTCAGGTCTTGAAGTTGAAACAGCTGAAGACGCGAATAGAGCATTCATACTTAAGCTTAAATTAACCACTTATTTAAACAATTCTAGAGGATTATATGATTATATATTAATTGACTGCCCACCCTCATTAAGCTTACTAACAGTCATGGCATTAGTGTCCTCACACTCACTTGTGGTTCCTCTTCAGACAGAATTCTTTGCTCTAGAGGGTTTAACTCAGCTTATGAAAACAATTGAAAGAATAAAAGTTAGTTTAAATCCAGAATTAATGATTAGAGGGATACTTTTGACGATGTACGATAAGAGAAACAAGCTATCATCTCAAGTAGAGAAAGAAGCAAGAGATTATTTTAATGAAAAAGTTTATTCAACTGTGATCCCTAGGAATGTAAGATTGTCCGAAGCGCCCTCACATGGGATGCCAGTTTTAATTTATGACAAATCATGTCCTGGTAGCAAGTCATATTTTAGTTTTACAGATGAATTTATAAATCAAGAGACAACCATAGGGAGTGCCGTATAATGGATTCAAATAAAATAAAAAAAGGACTGGGTAGAGGCCTGTCTTCCTTAATAGGAGAAACCAAAGTCGAAACCCCAAAAAATCAATTATCTATTAGTGATCTTATTCCAAATAAGTATCAACCTAGAAAAATTTTTGATGAAGATAATTTAAATGATCTTACAAACTCGATTAAAGAAAGAGGCATCTTACAACCGATTATTGTTAGAAAATCTAATGACGATAAATCTAAGTTTGAAATAATTGCAGGAGAGAGAAGGTGGCTTGCAGCTCAAAAAGCTGGACTTCACACTGTCCCAGTAGTTATCACAGAAGCAGATGATTTAAAATCTTTAGAATTTGCTATTGTTGAAAACGTACAAAGACATGATTTAAATCCATTGGAAGAAGCACAGGGTTATAAGCGTTTAATTGATGAATTTAATTATGATCAAGAAAAAGTTTCTAAGTTTATTGGCAAAAGTAGAAGCCATATAACAAACTCCTTAAGACTACTCACGTTACCTCTTGAAGTTATTAAATTAATAGAAACACAAAAATTAACAGTAGGTCATGCTAAAATTTTAGTAGGGTTAGAAAATTCATTTTTTGTTGCTAATAAAATTGTTGAAAAAAAACTTTCAGTTAGACAAGCAGAAAGTTTTGTTAAAATTTTTAAAAATAAAAGACAAAAACTTAATAATGTAAAAGATGCTAATATAAAAGATCTTGAAATATCAGTATCCAATAAAATTGGTTTAAATGTTTTAATTAAAAATAAAAAGAATAATAAAGGTAAAATTACTTTTGAGTACAAGGCCTTAGATCAATTAAATAAAATTATAGATATTATTAAATCTCATTATTAGTGTTCGAAGAAGCTTGATATAAAATGAAATCTGTAATTAGATTAATTGAATTATTAATATTTTTCTTAATTAAAAGCTCTATTTCACTCAGTTTGTATATTAATTGTTTAATATTCTCTGGTGTCCACTTATAAATTTGTTGCCTTGTAATTTCTTTATCTTTCCAAAAAATAGGTGGTTTTGCAGACGATATTGTTAAATCTATATTTTTATTATTTTGAAATTCACTTGAAAGTTTTAGTATTTTTTTTGCTTTATTTAAAAAAGTTCTAGTAATTAAGATGCAGTCTTCATTATTGAAATTATTTTCATTTAAAATATTTACAATTTTTTTTTTATTTTTTACTAGGCAGTTATCTATAAGTTCTGAAATACCATGATTTTCAATTAAATTTGTTAATTTTGCTATATTTTCTGCAGTAATTTTTTTTCCATTTTTACTAAAATATTCTATTTTATTAAGTTCATTTAGTAAGATTTCTCTGTCTCCATTACATTTATTCACTATTAAATTAATGTTTGATGGAGAAATTGATATATCTTTTTTTTTAAAAAAATCATAAGTTAATTTTGAAAGTGTCTGGTCTGTATCTGGATAAAACGGTACACAAATATAATTTTTATTCTTTTCAAATAAAGATCTTAATTTTGATTTTTTTTCTAAATTATCTGCATTAAGAATAATTTTGATATCTTCAATATTTTTTGAGTCAATTTCATCAATAATTTTTAATATTTTATCAGTAACTCTTTTAATGATAATTATTTTTTCACTCTCAAAAAGAGATTTGGACAATATACTTTCTATAAAATCATTTATATTTTCTAGAACTTCTTTTTCTTCATATTTTGTAATTTCATCTTTATTTTTTATTAGATTATTTGTGGCTTCATTTTTAAAGCCTTCATTTTTACCATAGAATAAAACTAATTTATTTTGATCAAAATTTATTTTATTAATTTCGAAAGATTTAATTATCATTGATTTTGAAGATTTCTGATATTAATTTTTCCCTAATCGAAGATGCAAAACTTCTTTTAATATTTTTCTCATATGTATTCTGTTCAAAAGAATCTGATTGATTTTTTATATTGATAGTTTCTTTAAGCTCAATGACTTGAGTCTTTTCTTTTAAATCAATCGTAAATATTGAAGTAACAGAAAGTTTATAATCAGTAATTAGACCAGCAGAATCTTTTGTAAGAGTTTCCCTTATATAATCGGTATCAATTTTTAAATTATAAATATTTGTGTTATTATTGTCTGAATATAATTTTATTTCATTCTTAATTAAATTATTCATCTCATTACTACCTGTTGTTTCAACAATATTAATTTTGAAATTTTGTGATTTCTGACTTTTATAAATTGATGAATAGCCACAACTATATAAAAATAATACTAAAATAATTAATGTTATATTTTTCATAAAATTTATACGATTATATTTATAAGTTTGTTTTTAATATAAATCTGTTTTTTTATGTTACTATCTATTAGATATTTTGATATTTTTTCATCTTTATAAATTAGTTCCATTATTTCTTTTTCAGTCACATTAAGATTTGTATTTATTAGTCCTCTTTTTTTTCCATTAATTTGAATTACAATTAAACATGAGCTTTCTTCAAGTTGTTTTTCATCATATTTAGGCCAGATCACCTCATTATTTTCCTTAATAATCTCTAAGCATTCATTTGATAGGTGGGGTAAAATTGGGTTCATTGTAATTAAAATCTTCTTATAATTTTCTAAAATTGTTTTTCTTTGGTAGCCTTTATTTATTTCTTTAACCAAAAAAGAATGCATTTCATGCAAATTTGCTACAATTATATTATAGCTAAAACTTTCTAGATTATGACTTATTTTTTTTATAAATTTATTGGTAAATTTTGTAAATTCTTCACTTTCGTCTTTAGGATGATCTTTTTCTAATTCTTCCATAATTTTTAAATGTAAAACCCATAATTTTTGAACAAATTTATGTGAAGCTGCAATACCTTCCTCTGACCACTGCACATCTTTTTCTGGGGGACTATCAGATAGAATAAATAATCTTACAGAGTCAGCTCCGTAACTATTAATTATATTTTCAGGATCAATAGTATTTTTTTTAGATTTTGACATTGATTCTGATGGGCCTACTTGAATTTCTTTTGAGGTGTCGCTTTTAAGATATTTTTTACCATCTTTCAAAATTATTTCTTCTGGGCTTACCCACTGATTATTTTCATCTTTATAAGTTTCATGGCAAACCATGCCTTGAGTAAATAATCCTTTAAAGGGTTCGGTGATTTTAAATTTTTCATTGTTGTGAGATAGAGCTTGCATGAAAAATCTTGAGTATAGTAGATGTAATATAGCATGTTCCACCCCACCAATATATTGATCTACAGGCATCCAGTAATCTGCATCTTCATTTGAAAATCCATAATCTTTGTTTGTAGGTGAACAAAATCTCAAAAAGTACCAGGAAGAATCTACAAATGTATCAAGCGTATCAGTTTCTCGTGTATAATTTTTTCCATCAATTGTTAAATTTTTCCAATCATCCTCTTTATCAAGTGGGTTTCCAGATGGTTGTAATTTACTAATTTGAGGTAGTTCAACTGGTAACATTTCTTTTGGAATTTTCTGAGGATTATTATTTTCATCATATATAATCGGTATTGGACATCCCCAGTATCTTTGACGAGATACACCCCAATCCTTTAGTCTAAAGTTGATTTTTTTCTTTCCAAATTGATTTTTTTCTAAAAAATTAATTGCTTCTTTAATAGATTCGTCAGGTGACTTGAGACCATTTAAAAATGAGGAATTAATCATATAGCCTTGATCGGTGTAGGCAATTTTATCAATTAAAAATTCAGAATCTTCTTTGTTTGGTGCAACTACAGTATTTATTTCAAGCTTATATTTCTTTGCAAAATCTAAATCTCTTTGATCATGAGCTGGACAACCAAATACAGCACCTAAACCGTAATCCATTAAAACAAAATTTGCAAAATATACTGGGACTTTTATATTTTTATTCATTGGATTGACTGCAACCAAGCTTGTCTTAAATCCAATTTTATCAGCACTTGCTAGTGACTCTTCCGTTGTACCTGTTTTAGAGCATTCCTTTTTAAATTCTAAAAAATCATTATTTTTTGCATATAAATTTGCTATTGGATGATCAACAGAGAGGGCTAAAAAAGACATTCCAAATAAAGTGTCGGGTCTAGTGGTATAGCACTCTATTTGAGTGACATCTTTTGAACCCTCTATTTCAAATTTAATTTCGCAACCAAAAGATTTTCCAATCCAATTTTTTTGCATTACTTTCACTTTGTTGGGCCATTTTTCTAAAACATCTAAATTTTCTAAAAGTTCATTTGCAAATTTTGAAATATTAAAAAACCATTGGTTTAGTTTTTTCCTTTCAACTGTTGCTCCAGATCTCCACCCTTTACCATCAATTACTTGCTCGTTAGCTAAAACAGTTTGATCAACTGGGTCCCAATTTACATAATTTTTTTTTCTATAAACCAAGCCTTTATCATAAAGCTCTAAAAAAAATTCTTGCTCATGTTTGTAATATGCTGGAGAACATGTTGATATTTCTCTTTCCCAATCTATTGACAAACCTAATTTTTTTTAATTGGTTTTTCATTACAGAAATATTTTGTTCAGTCCAATGTTTCGGATCTAAATTATTTTGACGGGCCGCATTTTCTGCGGGCATTCCAAACGAATCCCACCCCATTGGATGCAAAACATTAAACCCTTGTAGTTTTTTAAATCTAGCTAGAACGTCACCTATAGTGTAGTTTCTAACATGCCCCATGTGTATTTTACCCGATGGATAAGGAAACATTTCCAAACAATAAAATTTTTGTTTAGTTTTATCATTTGATGTCTTGAAGGATTTATTTTCTTCCCAAAATTTTTGCCACTTACTTTCAATAGATTTAAAATTATATCTTTCCACAAATTTAAAAATTAATTTATAGGTTAATCTTTTTTATCTTTTTTAACTTTGGCTTGTTGTTGATAGATAGTTGCTTTTTTTAAAATTTCTTTTTTTAATTCCTTAGATAAATTACCCTCTTTTTCAATAATTTTACATTTATTAGAAGAATCACAATTTTTATAGAAAATTTTTAAATCCAAAGCATCAGATCTAATTTCATTAGTTAAAAATCTAATTGTGACTTTTATATTTTCATTTAGGTTTTGATTATTAGAGTACCAGTCAGTTACAATTATACCTCCGCTATAGTTAGCAGTTGTTAATGGCATAAAATCAATAGTATCTAAAGTTGCACGCCAAAGTTCATTGGAACTAGCAAACTCGTAAGTTGTGCTAAGTTTTTTTTCGCTATCAAAAAGTTTAAATGATTTACCTTCTTCGATATTTTTTTTTACTCTTTCATCTGGATCATTGGATATTTGCCTAGAGTCAACTTTTTTATAAGCCAAAGGCCCACATGAATTTAATGAAATAAAAAGTTGCAATAGCAGTAATATTTTTATCAGTCTCATAATAATTTGCTCTAATTTTAAAAAGGTTTACAAGGTTTTTCTTAAATTACATAATTGATATTTTATAGATATTACTAAATTAGTGTTGTAATTATGCAACACTATATAATTAATATTGAATAAAACTTATTAATTTAACCAAAAAAAAATCATTTTGCTAAAAACACACTGTTTGTAATTACAAAAATAACAAAAGGAGTAAAAATGACAAACTTTAAAAAAATCGGTATGACTGCTTTAGCAGGATCACTGGCTGCAATAGGATATGCACAAGCAGGTGCCCTTGATGTAACTGGTACAGCTAGAATGGAATACCAATCTACAACTAGCGCTGCTGGTAATAGCGGTGATTCATTTGCACAAAACACATCAATTTCATTTTCTGGTTCAGGTGAATTAGACAATGGTATGAATGTAAGTTATTTCTCACTGCAAGCTGCAGGCGGTAATAACTCATCATCTCAAAGTGTTGCACTTGATATGGGTGATGCGGGTACATTAACTATGTCAAACTATAACATGGCTGGTATTGGTATGATTCAAGATAAGGTACCAAACGGTGGTGAACAACCATGGGATGATTTAGGAACTCACGGTTCACCTCAACAAGGTGTAGCTTCTCCTCACAGTGGAGATAGACTTGGTTATAGTACTTCTGTGGCTGGGGCAACTATTTCAGCTGCAATTGACTATCAACAATCTTCACCTACTACTTCATTGGCAGTATCAATGGCAGTAATGGAAGGTTTTGAAGTTGGTGCTGGTATGGCAACTGATCAATCTGCACCAGATGTTGAAGATGATATTACAACTATGTATGCTAAATACACTATGGGTGGAATATCTGTAGGTTATCAAACTACAGAAGTTGAACCTGAAACTTCAAACACAAATATCGAAAGAACTGCTTACGGTGTAAGTTTTGCTGTAAACGATAACCTAAGTGTTGGTTATGGTGTTTCTGATACAGATTTTGATACTTCAGCTACTGATGAAGAGAACACAGGTATTGGTATTGCCTATACTTCAGGTGGTATGAAACTTGGTATAATTAATAATACTAAGGACAATGCTGGTGGAACTGCTGGTGGTCAAGACGAAATGACTGAATTGCAATTAACTTTTGCGTTTTAATTAATAGTTAATTTAAAATTTAAAACGGCCTAAGTTTTCTTAGGCCGTTTTTTTTTGCCCAACTGATAGAGGCAAATCCATTTGCTCTTAATAATTTTATCCTTTTATAATTTCTTTCATTAATACCCCCAAGAGCAATAAAATAAGCCTTTTTATTCAAAGTCATAAAATTAAACCTATTTATACCTAAAAATTCTTTGGATTTATTTACTTTAAAAACTGGAGATAAAAAAATCTCATTACACTTTTGTTTAAGCTTTATATTTATTTCAGTTATACTATGAGCAGACCCAATTATATCGAAATTTCTAGGTAAACTATAATTTTGCACATAATTAATTTTATTATTGAATGAGGGAATATAAACACCATCCAAACCTAATTTTATTGAAAGCTTGATATCATTTGAAAGATAAAATTTAGTTTTTATATCTTTACAATACTTTTTGATCTTCAAAATATTTTCTAGATGATCAATTTTGTCATAATTCCTATAAATTATGCATATATCTTTACTTAACTGATGCAAATCTGATAAATTAAACTCACTAACAAAATTGTAAATTTTAAAGGAATTCTTTTGCATAATAGTATTAACAACTTAGCTCTAATAAACGACCAGATAAAGTTAAAATTTGGTTTAGTAAAAAATCTAAATATTATTGCAGTAAGCAAAACATTCCCAATGTCTGAAATTAATCCTTTAATAGAAAATGGTCAGATACATTTTGGTGAAAATAAAGTTCAGGAAGCTATTGATAAATGGTCTGATATTAAGAAATTAAATAAAAACTTAAAACTTCATATGATAGGTAAACTTCAAACAAATAAAGTAAAGTATGTAGTTCCTTTGTTCGATTATATTCATTCTTTAGATAATATTAAATTAGCTGAAAAAATAGCGTCAGAACAAATAAAAAAAAATCGAAATTTAAAAATTTTTATTCAGGTGAATATAGGAAACGAACCTCAAAAATCAGGATTAAATATAAGTGATTTAAAAAATTTTTATGAAAAATGTACTCAAGAATTAAATCTTAATATTATAGGATTGATGTGTCTACCTCCTCAATCTGGATCAGCTAAAAACTATTTCAATGAAATGGTAGAGTTGAAAAAAATAATTAATGTTAGAGACTTAAGTATGGGAATGTCAAATGATTATTTAGAGGCTATTGCCTGTGGTACCACTTATATAAGAATTGGATCTAAGATATTTGGTGATAGATCTTAAACAATTTTAATTTTAGTTTTTTTATTAATTAGATTTAACAATATCAACATATCCTTTTCTTTAATTGCAACACAACCTTGTGTTTTTTTATAGTTACTTGTTAAGTGTAAGAAAATTGCACTTCCTTTATTTTTTTTTGGTCTTTTGGAGTTATATTCAATTGGAATTAAAAGATCGTATTTTTTATCATTTCTATAAAGTTTTTCGTGTCTAACATTAATATTTATCTTTATAGGCTTGTTATAAAATTTGCTTTTTACATCATCACACCAACCAAAATTTTTCATTATTTCTATTTTTTTAAGTTTGGTTGATAATTTGGGAAGTCTATCTTTTCTATAATATAATGGCCCTAATGCATAAAGACCCTTAGGTGTTTTATTATCTCCTTCAATTTTTTTTGTGGTTCTTCCATTTTTACCTATCGAACATTTAAATTTAAATTCATCATATAAAAGTGTATCTTTCTCAATAGTTATAATTTTCATATAAACATTATGATTAAAAAAACTCTATTTGTATATAATTCGTTAAATCTATTTCATATATTAAATGAAATTAAAGAAAATTTTTATTTTGAATTAGAATATATTGATAAAAAAAATCATAAAAAGATTGATTTTAAACAATATGAAAATTATTTAATTATCAGTACTAATTTTGACGAAAAAATAAAAAACTGTACCATAATTGAAAATCTTCCAAAAAAAATTACTAAATTAGTTGAAATCATTAATCTTAGTTTTTTAAAAAAACAATTTAAAAATCAATCAGAGCATAAAATTAGAAAATACACTTTAGATTTAAATTCAAGGAAAATATATTTTGAGAATAAAAGTTTAAATCTAACTGAAAAAGAAAGTGATTTAATTCTATTTATAAATTCTCTCAAAAGAGCAGACCTTAAAAAAATACAAAAAACAGTTTGGAGTCATTCTAATGATTTAGAAACACATACAGTAGAAACTCATATTTATAGGCTTAGAAAAAAAAATGATTAAAACTTTTGAAGATCATGATTTTATTAAACATGATCAAGATGGTTATTTTATAAATTAAATTCTAGCACCAATTTTTTGTATAATTTTAGATGATAATTTTGTACCTTTAATTAAGCACTCTTTTATTGATAAATTATTGATGATTCCATGGAGATATCCAGCAGCAAATAAGTCACCTGCACCAGTTAAATCTTTAATATTCAGATTTTGTTGAGCTTCACACTCAATAAGTTCATTATTTAGTATTGATATAGCACCTTTATCACCTCTTGTAATAACAACATTTTTTTTAATTTGTTTTGAAAAGGTCACTATTTCTTCAAAAGAATTAGCATCAATTAATGATGTAATTTCTTGTTCATTAGCAAAAATAATATCTAGTTTATTTTTAGCTAATTCTAAAAAATGCTTTTTGTGTCTTTCAACACAAAATAAATCAGATAATGACATCGCAACTTTATTTGAATATGTTATTGCTTTATCAAAAGCTTTTTTGGGTTCTCCTTCATCCCATAAATAACCTTCTAAAAAAGTTATTTCACTATTCTTAATAATTGATTCATCTATATCTTGATCATTTATTTTGCCAGCTGTACCTAAATAAGTACACATTGTACGTTCTGAGTCTGGTGTAATTAAAATTAAACAACTTCCAGTAGGAATAGGTTCTTTTTTTTTGTTATATAAATAATTAACTTTTTCTTTTTTAAGTCCATCTTCATATTTTTGACCTAAGCTATCTTCGCTAATTTTACCAATAAAACCAACATCATTTCCTAATTGAGATAATCCAACTATAGAATTAGCAACTGAACCCCCTGATACAGTTTCTTCAATACTTAATAAAGATAAAAGAGTTTTAAACTTGTCCTCATCTATTAGCTTCATAGTACTTTTCGTTAATGAATTTTTAATTAAAAAATCATCATCTACTTTACATAGAACATCCACAATTGCATTTCCAATTCCTAAAATCTTCATATTATGCTTTTTTAGTTATTATAGGTTTTCTTCGATTAGGATAACAAGTGTTACAAATTTTACAAGTTAAACCATAACATTCTCTCGCTTTACAATATTCTCTTCCATAAAAAATAATTTGAAGATGAAGTTTGGACCAAGTATTTTTAGAAAATATTCTCTTCAAATCTTTTTCTGTTTGAATAACATTTTTACCATTTGTTAATCCCCATCTCTGTGCAAGTCTATGAATATGAGTATCAACAGCAAAGGCTGGGAAACCAAAACCTTGAGACATTACAACGCTAGCAGTTTTATGTCCAACACCAGGTAATTTTTCAAGTTCCTCAAACGTTTTTGGTACTCTACCATTATGTTTTTCTAAAAGTTGTTTAGACATTAAATAAATGCTTTTTGCCTTAATTCTAAAAATACCAATTTTCTTTATTAAGTTTTCTATTTTTTTCCTTCCTAGTTTTACAAAATGTTCAGGTTTATTATATTTTGGATATATATTTTTTGTTACATTGTTTACATTTAAATCTGTACATTGTGCAGATAGAAGAACAGAAACCAAGAGTGTAAATATATTTCTATGCTTTAGAGGAGTTGGTGTAGTAGGGTAAATTTTATTTAAAATTTTTAATATTTTTTTTGATTTTTCTTTTTCATTCATTATGAGAAGTTCAATAAATCTCTCATAGAATAAAGACCAGGTTTCTTTTTCATTAGCCATTTTGCTGCATTTAAGGCACCATCTGAATATAGTGTCCTATCAAATGCTTCATGATTTAAAGTGATTATTTCTTTACCACTTGAAAATTTAACCTCATGCTCTCCAATAATTTCACCTTTTCTTATAGAAGCAATTAATTTT
>JACWEP010000002.1 GCA_014653375.1 Pelagibacterales bacterium SAG-MED48
AACAAACTAAAAATATATGTTGTTTCTTTAAACCCTGTTCAATTACAAAAATATTTTGTGCACCTATAGCTAAAATAAGACTTAAGCCAGTTATATTCAGGTCTACAGTCGGGTGTAGTTGAAGGTCAGTATGTTGCTAGTCCTTGGCAGCACGTAGCAAAACTTCATGAAGTTGCAAAATACTTCACTGAAATTGGTGGTATGTGGTCTGGAAATATTCTAGCAATGGATGCAAAGCAGTATAATGCATTGTCATCTCAAGAGAAGAAATGGTTACACGAGGCAGCTGATGCTTATGGAGAAAAAGTAAATCAGTTAGATAACGCTTGGATTAAGAATGGTGAAGATGCGATTAAAGCATCTGCGAAAGAGTGGTATGTACCATCTGAAGCGGAAATGTCTAAATGGAGAGAAGGTGCAATTGGTGCTTGGTTAGATGCCAAAGGTACTTTTGAACCAGAGATAGCTAAAAGAGTACTTCTAGAACAAGGAATGGATGGATTTGTAGCTCAGTTAGAGAAAGCTGGGGCTCTGTAAATCGTTCAACGATAAACTTTGTAAAGATCATTTAGCTCAATTTTTAGAACTAGATGATCTTTACCTAAAACAAATCATAACATATAAACAACCATGGAAAGTATCATTCTACTCGTAGTACTCCTTTTTTTAATTTTATTGGGTGCTCCGATTGGTTTCATATTAATATTGATACCATTTGTTTATATTCTTTTTACCGATGCTGTACCGCTAGTTTTAATTCCTAGTCAGATGTTTAATGCTATTGACTCGGTTCCATTAACAGCAATTGCGTTCTTTATGTTGACAGGTGAGTTAATGACAAGTGCAACAATTACTGACCGATTAGTATCTTTGAGTAGGGCATTAATTGGACGTATAAGAGGGGGGTTGGCCCAAGTTAATGTTCTTGTGAGTATGTTTTTTGCGGGGATGAATGGTTCTGTCGTAGCAGATACTGCTACAGTTGGGGCATTAGTATTACCAGCTATGAAAAAAGCTGGCTATCCTGCTGCGTTTTCGGCTGCAGTTACAGGCGTAAGCTCCACCATCGGAGGGATAATTCCACCTAGTATCATGATGATTGTGCTTGCTAATTCAACTGAGATTTCGATTGCAGCATTATTTGCGGCTGGGATTGTTCCAGGCGTGATGATCGGTGCTGTGATCATGATAATCAATCATTACTTTGCAATTAAATATAACTTCGAGCGTAGTGATGAACCATTTTCAATACGTCGAGCTGGTAAAGAATTATATCGATCCTCGTTCGCCCTTCTAATACCTTTAGTTTTAGTAGGTTCAGTAATGGGTGGTGTTGCATCGGTTGTCGAGGCTGGTGCTATTACAGCAATGGTTGCGTTATTTACAGGTGTATTCGTTTATCGAACGATTAAATGGAAAGATTGTACTGGTGCTTTTCGCCGGGCATTCCGTAATTCGGCAATGGTTTTTATTATCATAGCTGCATCGGGTCCTTTCAGTTGGTTACTTACTTCTTTAGGTGCAATCGGTGATCTTGAAAAATGGCTTCTAAGTCTTACTGAATCTCCGATTATTTTTATTTTAGCTGTGATACTATTCATTTTTCTTCTTGGAACAGTAATGGACTCTGCAGTAAACATTATTATAGTTGGCCCAGTATTAGTCAATGTTATGGCTCAAGCTGGTTTTCCTGAGGTACAAGCAGCTATCGTTGTAATAGTTGGCTTCTTAATAGGATCAGTAACACCACCTGTTGGTGTTGCGTACTTTACCGCTGCAACAATAGCACAAGTCCGTCTAGAAAAAGTTGCTGTTGCGTTAATTCCTTATCTGATTGGGCTGTTTTTACTTTTATTTTTTATTCTCGTTATACCAGAGTTAACTATGTTTCTTCCAAACCTATTGAGTAGTTAGCAATATGTTAAAATTTTTTAACAATATTGATCGTTTTGTTCATCGCATGTTGGAAGCTATGTGTTCACTCTTTTTGGCTTCGATGGTTGGTTTCACCCTTTATAACGTTATCATGCGATATGTTTTTAATAACCCTCCTGTTTGGGGTGATCTACTAACAGTATTAAGTAATATTTGGTTGATGTTCATAGCATTATCTCTGACAGCCAGAGATAATGAACACATAGCTTTAAATTTAATTTATGAGAAATTACCAAATAGGCTGTCGCTATATATACGCCAGTTCTGGAAACTTATGATTATGGCAATTGGTGTAGTCCTGATGATTTATGGAGTTGAACTTGTAGAAGGTATGCGTGGCAAGTATTGGGAAATGTGGTATTTTGAAATTAGTTTCCAAGGTATTGAGTTCAAAGAGAATTATATGCCAAAGAAATACGCAGTTGCAATCTTACCGTTAGCTGGTTTTTTAACAACCATTGGTGCTGTAATTTCTTTTGTGAAAAAGGTATAGTTTTTTTAGGTTAGTCATCAATAATAACTGAGACTATTAAGTTTAAAAGACAAGGTTTTATCTATCTTTTGTAACTTTATTTCCTTTGACTCACTTTATTCATTCACGTTAGACTTATTTTTTAAATTAATAGGAGAGAAATAATGAGAATAATTAAAACTACACTTGTAGCTGGACTTATTTCAATATTTGCAACTTTTTCGTCATTTGCTGAAAAAGTTAAAATTGGAGATCCAGGTTGGACAGGTGCAACAGCTATTGCTAATTTATTAGCTGCAGTAGTTACTGATAAAATGGGTGGAGAAGCAGAACTTGTTCCTGGTAACAACACTGCTATCTACGGTGCAATTGATAGAAGCAAAGGTGAAATCGAAGTTCATCCTGATATCTGGTTGCCAAATCAACAAGCTTATACAAATGATTTAGTTCCAAAAGGAACTTTGAAATTAAGCAGCAAACCATATGAGGGAAACCAAGGTTATTGTGTTTCACAACAATTTGCTAAAAAAATGAATATTACTGCAATCGAAGATTTAGGAAGACCCGAAGTTGTTAAAGCTATGGATAGTGATGGCAATGGTAAAGGTGAGTTCTGGATTGGTGCAGATGGTTGGGCTTCAGCTAATGTTAACCAAGTTAAATTAAGAGACTATGGTTTATATGATGCAGGTATCGAACCAATTAGAGCAGCAGAAGCAGTTAAGAATGCAAGAGTTCTAGACTCAATTAAAAAGGGTGAAGGATATGCATTCTATTGTTACAAGCCACATGCAATATGGGGAATGGCTGATGTAGTTATGTTGGAAGAGCCAAAGTTTGATCCAGCTAAATACAAAATGGTACAACCTAAGGAAGATGCTGACTGGTACAAAAAATCTTATGTTGCATCAAAAGATGCTCTTAAAAAAATTCAAATTGGTTGGGGTACTTCTTTAGAAAGTAAATCACCAGCTATTGTTGAATTCTTTAAGAACTTTCAATTAACAGCAGACGATGTATCGGCTATGGCTTATGCAATTTCAGTTGAGAAAAAACAACCAGCTGATGTAGCAAGAGCATGGATGGATGCAAATAAATCAACTGTTGATAGTTGGTTAGGACTTTAGTCTAAAATAAATCATTTATACTCGGCAATTAAATATTGCCGAGTATATTTTCCTATAATAAAAGATAAAATGGATCCATCAAGTTCAGCTATAAAGATTGAAAATGTTTGGAAAGTGTTTGGTAATACTTCAAATGAAGCGTTAGATGCAATCCAAAATCATAAAATTTCAAAAACAGAAGCTTTAGAAAAATATAATTCAGTAATTGGGGTGTCAGATGTATCTTTTGACGTAAAACAAGGAGAAATTTTTTGTGTGATGGGTCTTTCAGGTAGTGGTAAATCTACATTAGTAAGGCATATTAATAGACTTTTAGAGCCAACTTCAGGAAAAATTTTAATTAATGGTCAAGATGTAATGACACTTGATAGAGAAAATTTACAAGAATTAAGAAATAAAAAAATAGGCATGGTGTTTCAAAACTTTGCTCTAATGCCTCATAGATCGGTAGTTGATAATATTGCAATGCCTCTTGAAATTAGAGGGATAAGCAAAAATGATAGATTGGATGCAGCAAATAAAATTTTAGATATTGTTGAATTGCAGGGGTGGGGAAATAAATTTGCCCATGAGCTATCTGGTGGGATGCAACAACGAGTAGGACTGGCGAGGGCTTTAGCAGCAGATCCTGAATTTTTATTAATGGATGAACCTTTTAGTGCACTAGATCCACTGATTAGAAGACAACTTCAATCAGAATTTATTAAACTTTCAAAACAAATGCAAAAAACAACAGTATTTATTACTCACGATTTAGATGAAGCGGTAAGAGTAGGTCATCGAATTGCAATTATGAGAGATGGCAAGGTAATTCAAGTTGGAACGCCTGAGGAAATTGTAGTTAGTCCTGCAGATGATTATGTAGCAGATTTTGTTAAGGGAATTTCTAGATTAAAAGTTGTTCAAGCAAAATCAATTATGCAGTCAGTTGAAGTATTTGAAAATAAAAATGGACCATTAGAGAAAGATTTAAACTCTGTAAACGAACATGAATTATTAAATAAACTTATAGAAACTTCTAAATCAAAAGATAAACCATTAATTGTTAATAATAATCAAAACCAAATTGTTGGTGTAATTACACAATCAGATCTTTTAAAAGCTGTTATTGAAGGTAGTGATGGAGAATAAGAAACTTAATAATCCATCAAGGTCAGAATTAATAACAAATTTTGTTAAAACAAATTCTGATTATTATATTAAACAATTTCAGCAAATTGGAAGTAAGCCTACATTTTCTTTTTCATTTAACTTATATGCTGCAATTCTTGGACCTATTTGGTTTGGAATGAGAAATATTTGGAATTGGGCGTTAACTTTTTTAATTATTGAAACTTTTTCAGTTGTTCAAATTATAAGAGGTTTGTTTGGAAATATTACAGCTGATGCTATTCAAAAAATTGAACAAGTACAATCTACTATTGCTTTTAGATATAAACAATTAGAAGCGGCTATAACCAATAATCCTGACAAAGTTGATGTTTATAAAAGAAACATCAAGTCATTAGAAGATGCTATGCAAGGCTATATTGATGAAGTTAGTAGAATTGAAGCTTCTGCTATTTGGATTACTATTTTTGGAATTGTTTTATTAATTTCTATTAAAATAGTTCAAGGCATTCTTGCTAACTCAACCTTAGAAAAAAGATATTCTGAATGGTTGTCAGACAAATCAATAAGTCCTGGTATGCAAACAAAAAATTATATTTTAAGCACAACTTTCACGTCAGTAATTATGTTTTTTTCAGTAGTTCACTATAGTTTTCCAGGTTTAATTGTAATCATGAATGAATTTCCAACACATCCGGATATCAGATTAACATCTATTGCCTGGGTAGAAACTATATTTAATTATGCGGTCCTAAAAGGTGATGCTTTGTTTACAGCAATTACAATTGGTATTAGATCTGTTTTAGATTTTTTAGAACTATTATTTGTTAAAACTCCATGGATAGTAATTATAACTGCAATTGTAACTTTAACTGGCTTATCAGCTGGACCAAGAGCTGCCATATATTCAGCTGGTTTTTTATGTTATATGGGCTTTTTAGGTTTTTGGGTAAAAGCTATGACTACACTTGCCTTACTGGGTACAGCTGCAATTTTAAGTATCGCTATTGGAATTCCACTTGGAATTTTTTGTGCTAGACGTCAAAGATTTTATTCAATGATAAGACCGATAATGGATTTTATGCAAACAATGCCAGCCTTTGTATTTATGATCCCAGTAATTGCATTTTTTGGAACGGGAAAAGTTGCAGCAGTAATCATCACTATGATATTTGGTGGAACACCTGTTGTCAGATTAACCGTTCTTGGATTAAGAGGAGTTCCAGAAACAATAAGAGAAGCTGCGATAGCTTACGGTGCAACTAAATGGTATCTACTTAGAAAAGTAGATTTACCTTTAGCAACACCTTCAATATTAGCAGGAGTAAACCAAACAGTAATGTTAAGTTTAGCTATGGTTGTTGTTGCATCTTTAATTGGTGCCAAAGGTTTAGGTCAAGATGTTCTAGAGGCATTACAATACGCAAATGTAGGTCAAGGTATTCTTGCAGGTATAGCCATTTTATTTGTGGCATTAATTTTAGATAGGGTTGTTCAAGGTAAGAAAAGAGTTTAATAGAAATTAATGGAATATCTATTATTAGGTTTTTTTACTGGCTTAAGTCTTATTTTAGCTATAGGTGCACAAAATATTTTTGTAATTGAACAGGGTTTAAAGAAACAACATATATTTTTAGTTTGTTTTATATGTTCAGTTTCAGATTTAATATTAATTTTTGCCGGAGTTTTTTTATTTCATTTTTTTAGCCAATATTTCAATTCAATTATTGAGTTAATCTTTAACATAGCTTTGATTATTTTTTTAATTCATTTTATTTACACAAAAATAAGATCCCACAACAAAACAATCAATTTCAATAAAGATTTTACAAATATTTCAGCACTTAATATTTCTTTTAAAACTCTTGCTTTTACATACCTTAATCCACACGTTTATTCAGATACTGTTTTCTTTTTAGGAAACTTTTCTAAAAATTTTTTACTGAATCAAAAAATAGTATTTGGTATTGGAGCTGGAATTGCTTCTTTTATGTTTTTTTATTTAATTGGATACCTCTCTAAATACTTATCAAAATACGCTCAAAGTAAAACGATGTGGAGAGTAATTAATATTTTTATAATTACTTTTATGTCTTTGCTAACTTTATTTATATTAGTGGATATTTTTAATTAGAAAAACCATATTTTCTAAGTCTTACGTCACCAGTTCTGGCATGAGCTTCCATACCTTCGTATCTTGAAATTCTAGCACATGCAGCACCCACAGTTTTTGTAGACTCTTTAGTCATTCTTTGAAAACTTAAAGTTTTAATAAATTTACCAACGAATAAACCCCCGGTATATCTGCCAGCACCTTTTGTTGGAAGTATATGGTTTGTACCAGAACATTTATCACCATAAGCAACAGTTGTTTCTTCACCAATAAATAAAGAGCCATAATTTTTTAGTCTTTTGTGAAACCAATCTAAATTTTCTGTTTGAACTTCTAAGTGTTCTGGAGCATATTCATCACTAATTGTTGCCATCTCTTCATCAGTATCACAAAGTATAACTTCACCGTAGTCTCTCCAAGCAGCTTCTGCACTATTTCTTGGAACTTCAGGTAAATCAGCTATTAATTCAGGAACTCTTTTCATTACTTCGTCGGCAACTCTTCTACTAGTCGTATATAGCCATGCGGGTGAATTATAACCATGTTCAGCTTGACCAACTAAATCTACAGCAACCATTTCTGCATCAGCTTTATCATCTGCTATAACTGCTATTTCTGTAGGACCAGCAAATAAATCTATTCCAACTTTACCAAATAAAATTCTTTTAGCTTCTGCAACAAACTGGTTTCCAGGTCCAACTATAATATCTGCAGGTGGATTATTAAATAATCCATTAGTCATTGAAGCTACACCAGGAACACCACCTAAATTTAATATTACATCAGCACCACATAGATCAGCTGTATAAACAATTGTTGGATGTGCACCCACACCTTCTTTAGGAGGACTGCATGCAATAACATTTTTTACACCAGCAACTTTAGCTGTAGTTACACTCATAACAGCAGAAGCTATATGAGCATATCTACCGCCAGGTATATAACAACCCGCTGTATTAACAGGAATTAATCTTTGGCCAGCAAAAAGTCCTGGTGAAAGCTCTACCTCAAAGTCTTGACCATAATTTTTTAATTGTGCTTCTGCAAATTTTCTAACTCGATCGTAAGAAAATTGGATATCATCTTTTGTTTTTTGATCTAAATTTTTTTTAATCTCTTCAATTTTTTCTTTAGAAACAATTATATCCCCGTCATATTTATCAAACTTCTTTGTAAGGTCGATACACGCTTGTTCTTTTCCTTCTTCAATGTCTTTTAATAATCCTTTGACTATTTCTGTAGTTTTTGAATCGTCAGTTGATGATGTTTTGGGTGATTTTTTTAAATATTGTATTGCCATTGATTGTTCCTTTTTTATGAAGATCTATTTAAAGTATAACAACTTTTATTTCAATGCATTAAAAATATAATCTATAGCCAATATTAACACTCACTACACAAATTATAATAACCAAGAAATATAAACTTAAATAATCAATTGATTTTCTGAATTTTAATTTAGAACTAATCTAAAGCTACAACTGCTGCAGCAATAGATGCTAGTCTTGCTTGAGCTTCATCGGATCTACTTGTAATAACTACTGGTACCTTGCCACCAACAACAACTCCTGCTGCACAAGCACCCATAAAATAGATCATCATTTTAACTAGCCCATTTCCTGTCTCTACACTTGGAACCAGTAACACATCAGCTTCGCCTGCTACTATATTTTTAATTCCTTTTATAGCAGATGATTTTTTTGAAATACTATTGTCAAAAGCCAAGGGTCCAAAAACATCAGCCTCTAAATTTTCTTCTTTTGCTAACTTGGTTAATTCAGCTGCATCTAATGAACTTGGAACACTTTCTAACACTTCTTCTGTTGCAGACAATATAGCAACTTTTGGTTTTGATATTCCTATTCTATGGGAAAAATTGATTACATTTTTTAGAATATGCATTTTAGTTTTCATATTAGGAAGTACATTTAAAGCCCCATCAGTAATAATTAATGGCTTATCTTCTTTTGCAACGGTCATATGCCAAATATGACTTAATCGAGTTTTTCCCAATAAATTATATTTTCTTTTTAGGACTTCTTTCATCAAAATATCAGTGTGGATGTGACCTTTAACAATTATTTTAACTTTATCTTCACTTGCCAACTTTGCTGCAATTTTTGCAGTATTGTTTTCAACAGGTTCATCAATAACTTCATACTTTGAGATATCCCATTGCAGATCTTCTGCACATTTTATAATTTCTTGTTTATCTCCAATAAAAATAGGTTCAATCAAACCTTCATTAACTGCATCTTGAATTGATAGCATTGGCAGAGGTTTGCCTGCATTAACAACTGCAACTTTCACACCTTTTTTTTTATGGGCAACGTCTAAAAGGTTATTGGGACATATAATTTCTTTATTTGAAAGCATGAACAATGATTATAAATAATATTTAAATTGTATATAGTTCTTTTTGTAATTATTGATAACAAAATAGAATAAAATGATCAAAGAATTCACTATTGATATAAATGAAGACCAATTAACAAATATTAAATCAAAAATTGAGCACTATCCGTGGTCATCTATTGAAAACATGGAAGAATGGACACATGGTACAAATAAAAAATATCTAAAAGAACTTTGTGATTATTGGTCAAAAGAATTTAGTTGGAAAAAACATGAGCAATTAATTAATAGTTTTAAAAACTATAAAACCAATGTTGACGGAATAGATATTCATTTTATCAAAGAAGAAGGTAGTGGAAAAAACCCAAAGACTTTATTGCTATTGCATGGATGGCCAGGCTCAGTAGTTGAGTTTTTAGAAATTATAAAGCCATTAGCTCATCCAGAGGAATTTGGTGGAAATATAGATGATGCATTTACAGTTATAGCTCCATCATTGCCTGGTTTTGGTTTTTCTGGAGCTCCAGAAGAACCAATTGGTCCAAGAAAAATTTCAGTAATTTTGAATAAGATGATGATAGAAAATTTAAATTATAAAAAATATGTAGCCCAAGGAGGTGATTGGGGAGCAACTATATGTAATTGGTTAGGATATGATCACTCAAATAATTGTAAAGCTATACATATTAACTGTTTAACTATGAGACATCCAGACGGACCTCAAACTAAAGAAGAGATTGATTGGCAAAATAAGTTTGATCAAGATCAAATTATACAAGATGGTTACAGAACTCAGCAAGCAACCAAACCTCAAACATTGAGTTATGCAATGATTGATAGTCCGGTTGGTATTGCTGCTTGGATTATTGAAAAGATCCATGGATGGTCTGATTTAAAAGATAATAATATTGAAAGTTCTTATTTGAAAGACACATTGTTAGCAAATATTATGGTCTATATTTTAACCAATACCTTTAATACAGCATCTTGGATATATTTTGGAAGACGAGAAGAGGGTGGAAGGTATTTTCCTAAAGATTTTAAGAAAATTAATATTCCAACTGGTATTGCAATGTTTCCAAAAGAAATGTCAGAATGGCCCCCAAAATCTTATATTGAAAAAATATTTAATGTTCAGCATATAAGTAAAATGAGTGGTGGTGGTCATTTTGCTGCTTTAGAAAAACCTAGACTTTTAATTGAAGATATTAGAATGTTCTTTAAAAAAATTTCTTAATAAGTCAGAGATAACGAATTATTGAAATTGTAACAAAAATTGCACCAATTTGTTTAGCTTTAATTATGCTTGGTCTAGGTCTTGATCTTACAATTAAAGATTTTACAAGAATATTAAGAAACCCAAAAGATTTTTTTGTTGGATTTTTTTCACAATTAGTAATTTTACCAATTGTTGCTTTAGCTATAGCTTTAATACTAGATTTATCTGCTTTAATGGCTGTTGGTTTAATGATTATTGCAGCAGCTCCAGGAGGTGTAACATCAAATGTGTTAACTAAGTTTGCTAACTGAGATTTTGCTTTATCTATTTCTTTAACTGCAGTTGTTAGCTTAATAAGTATTATCTCTGTACCTTTTGTAATAATTACATCTACAGATATTTTAGCAGTTACTATATCCAGTAATATTTCAATGACTGGAATTGCTTAACAAAAATGTATTGCTTTAGAATGTGGTTTACAAAATGGAACGCTAGCAGTGTTTGTTGTAACATTAATATTTGATCAAGTTATTTATATGGTACCTACAGCTGCTTATGCGCTTATTATGTATATAACTGGTTTTATCTTTATTTATAATTTAAGAAAATCTGATTATACACCTAAGATAGTTTTATATAAAATTATCTTTTTAAACTTAAGAGTTAATAATCTTAATTTGGTTAAAAACTCTATATAAAAAATTACTTAAATCTTTCATATTCATTTCTTGTATCTTAGTTAAATTTTTCATTGTCTTTCCTTTAATGTTTAATGAGAGAAGTTTCTTTTCATTCCTTATTAAAAAATCAGTTCTGATTAAATATTTTAATTTTCTAACAACGGTTGGTCTAGGTATACCTGTTATATCAGATATTGACATCGCATTAACACCCACATCATCAGAGCCCTGAGCTAATTTATGAAAACTTTTTCTATTTAAAGTTTTTGATTTAAAATCTTTGTTTTGTATGGTATTTAACATAACCACCATACCAATAGCTAAAGTTTCCAAGTCAGTATAATTATTTCTCCACCGATTAGTAAAAATAAATAAGAATTTATAAAAATGATACCAACAAAAAGAAAAATTTTCTTTTATTGAATTTGAAATTTCACTTAATTCAAATTCTTTATTCGTAACCATTTCTTTAACCAATAGTGCATTTAATTTTTGAATTAAAATGCATAAATCTTTTAAAGTATCTTTTGCTTTGGCCGTTATAAATGCAGATCTATTTAGAAAAATTTTTTTCCCAGTTTTTTTAATTATACCTTTCTTCTCTAATTCAAGTATTTTACGCCTAACACTTTCTTTAGGCATTTTAAGGTCATGTGCAATATCACTAATATTTATATTTTGAATTTCTAATTCCTTATCTTTATAAAAAGCTTCATAATCAATTATTAATCCATTTTTTCTATAAAATATTAAGTTTCTATTAATAAAGTAAATTAAGATTACAAATTTATCAATATCCTGAAATACGTTGTATGAACGAATTAACCAATTAGTAATAAGTGGATACCAAAATGGTGCTAGATTACTAAAATTTTTATCTATGATTTGAAAAATTTTATTTTCATCAATCTGATTTGATATACTAGGTAAAGCATTCATTAATTTTTAAAAAAACCCATTTTGAACATTGTGAAAAAGAAGTCAACCCATTTTGGACAATTCCTTAGTTTTAAATTTATATGAATTATGTTTTATTGCTGCATGAGTATGAATAACTTAAGCAGAACTTCTAATATTATTCAATTTAACAGAACTGCTAATGCAATCGACCTGAATAAATTACCTAATATTGTTGAGACCCCAAATGTTAACTTAGAAGTTCTGAGTAAAAAAATTGAACCTAAAGTTCGAAAAAAAGTTTGTATCAATAAACTTAATCATAAGCTTCTTGTGATTCAAAAGAAAAATAAATTAATTAACACTGCGATTATAAGCTCAATTTTTCTAACAGTGGGTCTAATAGGTTTTGTTGCAGGTTAAGAGCTTTTTAAAGTTTCTAAATCTTTTTTAATAATATCAGGAATTGAAATTTCTTTTTTTAAATTTTTTTTATATCGACTAAACTTATTTTGTCCTGGATACATTATTTCTTTAATTCCTTTAATTTTTGGAAGCTTTTTAATTGTTTTAATATTATCTTTAATTCTTTGATTGTAATTTTTTTGAAATAAATTTGCTCTAAAAGTTATAAATAAATGTCCTATATTCTGGGGACCTGAAAAATCATCAAAAGGGTCTTTAACTCTTCCTGCATGATTACCACCGGTTAAAACTCCACTTAAAATATCTACCATCCAAGCAAGGCCAGAGCCTCTAAATCCTGCAATTGGAAGTTGAACGCCCTCTAAAGCTTTTTTAGCATCTGTTGTTGGTTTTCCAAATTTATCTAATGCAACACCTTCTGGAATTTTTTGATTATTTCTTGCAGCTACTCTAATTTTACCTCTATTTATAACTGAGATTGATGTGTCTAATATAAAAGGAATTTTAGAACCAGTAGGGGCTCCAAAACAAACGGGATTAGTTCCAAATAAACTTTTTAAAGCACCATGAGGAGCAACAGCAGGAGGTGCATTAGTGTAAATCATTGCAATTAAATTTTTCTTAACAGCTTGTTCAGCGTAATAACCTGACAATCCATAGTGACCGCTATTCTTAACAGCAACCATTCCAATTCCAGTTTTTTGAGCATTTTTAATTGCTGTTTTAATTCCAATTTCAGCTGCAACAAATCCAATACTATTATTTGCATCAATATGTGAAATTGATTGTGAAATTTTCTTTATTTTAATTTTAGGCTTTGGATTAATTACTTTTTTTGAAATACGATCACAATACATCTTTAATCTTGATAAACCATGGCCGTATGCACCAACTAATTCTGCATTTATTAATGCGTTAGTAGAAATTTGAGCATGATCTTTACTTAGGCCAAATTTTTGAAAAATTTCAGTTATTTCTTTTCTAAGTTTTTGGGTTTTCACGATTACCCTTTACCTCGCCATGGAATATATTTGTCTATAAGCTTTCTTAGAGTTACATCAAATAACAAACCCAGCATCCCCATAACAAAAATAGTGATCCAAATAACCTCATATTGGAAGTATTTTTTAGCAACATTTTCAACAAAACCAATACCAGTTGTTCCTGCTAAAAACTCAGCAGCAACTAATGTTCCCCAACACATACCAATTGCAACTCTAACCCCAGTTAAAATCTCAGGTAATGAATTTGGAAATATTACATATCTTAAAATTTGCCATCTAGAGGCGCCTAAAGAGTGTGATGCATGAATTTTTGATAATTGAGTTCCAGATGCACCAGCTCTAGCTGAAATAATCATGATGGAAAACGATACCATAAATAGTAAAAACACTTTTCCAACGTTATCAATTCCAAGTACTGATATGATAAGTGGAGCCCAAGCAAGTGGTGGCACAGGTCTATATAATTCAATTAATGGATCAAAAAACCCTTTAGCAAATCTATTTAAGCCCATAAACAATCCAAGAGGTACTCCTAAAATAATTCCAATTACTAAACCTAACAATACTCTTAAAAAAGAGTCCCATATGTGACCCATTGGGATAGGTATTTTGAATAAACTAAACTCTCCAGACACTACGCTTAAAACTTTACTTTTAAAGTTAGGCTCAACTACACCAAATTCATTATGGACAGGGTATTTGCCTGGAATAATATCTGCTATCCAGTCAGGTAAAATAAAACCAACAATTTTACTTACATCCATCATTTCAAACCAAAGCAACGGAATATTTTTAAATCCAACACTTGGTTTTGATAGAAGAATAAATTTGCTTAATGTGTCTGATGGTTTCGGTAACCATCTACCGGAACCTTGTTCAGAGCAGTTTGGGCCGCTTGATACAATAGTTCCTGCTGGAAATAAAAGAATGTCAACTAATCTTAAAGATCCTTGTTCATTCTTTTGAACTTCATCAAACGTAAGTATAGATTTTTGAATTCCATCTAATGTTTTTGGTGGAAAAATACTTGCGTATTCAATTCGTCTTGCAATTTTAAGAACATCTTTAGCTAATGTTGAGGCTACTTCTTCACTATCATCTGCTGCTTTTCTAAATTCTTTAACATCATCTTTAATTTCTTTTATTACTGATTTGTACTGAAAGTTATGATTTCTTAATTTGAAAAATTGATCACTTATAACTTTTAATTCTTGAGCAGCAGCATCAAATTTTAAACCTTTATCAGTTTTAGGAATTGTTGGAACTTCAACTGTATTTTCTACAGCAGTTCCAGATGCACCCCAGCCCCCTTCAGCTTGAGCATCGATTAATCTTTTATTTCTTTGCTCTAAAGTTTCATAAGGATAATCTTCTTTTTTAAATTCATTAGATAATTGATCAATTTTACTAGCAAGTTCTGAAATTTTAATCTTTGTTTGATTTTCAAGTAAGCTTTCACTCGTTAATAATGGTATGGTTGATTTAGTTTTATCAATTAATCCAATTAAAAATGATCTGTGCTGTTCACTAATTTCTTTTGAGTTTTGAATTTCATTTTTAAGTTTAGCTATATTTTTATTTTCAGATTTAATAATGGATGTACTTTTGAATTCTCTTTCTTCAATTGGGAATAAATATTTTAATGATAATAAAGAGTCATTTACTTTACCAACTTGACACAATTCGTTAGCTGATTGAGGGTAAAAAGATTTAGCTATATCCCATGAATAATACAGCCATGTAAGTAAAATGACGCTACTTCCAACAATAATCCAGTGTGTACCTCCTTTAGCTCTTTCAGGGTTTCCAAACACTGCATCAACTTTTTCAGTTCTAATAAGCTTTCGGCCATACATAATGCAGCCAATGATAGCTACAATAATTGCAAAGGTGATAAATTGAGTAAACATTTTATATATCCTTACCCATTATTTCTTCTTCCATGTTCCAAATCATGGTTAAAATCTCTTCTCTTTTACTGGTAAAATCTTTTAAGTTTTTGATATCTCTTAAATCTTCTTTTAATCCCATTGATGCAAATGGAAGATTATATTCTTTATGAATTCTTCCAGGTCTTGGTGCCATTACATAAAGTCTTTCACCAAGTAATAGTGCTTCTTCTACCGAGTGCGTGATTAAAATGATTGTCTTTCCAGTTTCTTTCCAAATTTTTAAAACAAGAGACTGCATTTTTTCTCTAGTAAGTGCATCTAGAGCCCCCAATGGTTCATCCATTAAAATTAAATCTGGATCATTTATTAAACATCTTGCAAGAGCAACTCTTTGCTGCATACCACCTGACAATTGATATGTAGGGGTGTTACCAAATCCTTGAAGACCAACAATTTCTAACCATTCTTCAACTTTTTTTGCAGTTTCAATTGGATCCACTTTTTTCATTCTTAATCCAAAATTCACATTTTCCGCAACAGTTAACCATTCAAACAATGCTCCTTGTTGAAATACCATTCCTCTTTCAACACCAGGTCCATTAATCTCATTTCCGCCTAAAATTATTTGGCCAGAAGTCGGTCTTAAAAAGCCAGCTGTAATATTTAATAAGGTTGTTTTACCACAACCAGATGGACCAAGAACAGTTAATAGTTCTCCTTTTTTTAAAGTAAAGTTTACATCTTTTAATGCGTGAACAGTATCTCCCTTAGGAGTTTTAAAAATCATGTTTAGATTTTGTGAAACTAGATCACTCATAAGAATACTTTATATTAGAATGTTTTAAAAAAATAGGCACCAATTATTTCTAATTGGCGCCTATTAAAATTTGTTTTACGCTCTAAAATTAAAGAGGTAAAAAGCTTGTATCAACTGCTCCGTCTGGAGTGCTCATTCCTTTTAAGAAACCAGCAAGGTTTCCAGAAGTCATAGACTTTTCAGTTTCAGCAGGTGAAAGAAATTTAAATCCACCGATTGTTTCTTTCATATCAGCAACTTTCATTTCAGCATCTTTTGCTATTACGTTCATATCTGATTTACCAGATGCGTATCTAGCATTTGCCTCGTGAGTTACTTCGATGAAAGTTCTTAACATTCCTGGATTTTCTTTCATGAACTTGTCAGTTACTGATGTAATATCTATACCTAAGATACCAGCATCTCTAGCTTCTTGAACTGTTAAAAGTCTAGTTCCAACTGCAGTTGCAGCTTTGATAGAGTTTCCACCAAATAGACAAGACATAACAACGTCACCACTTACTAATGCAGCAGCACCTTCTTCTGGGTCCATTTGAATAACATCCATTTTAGATCTGTCAGCACCAACAACTTTCATACTTTCGTCAAAAACGTATTCAGCCATTGTTCCTAGTGGAACAGCAACTTTTTTACCTTCTAACTCAGAACCATTTGCTTTTGTAATACCAGAAGCATTAGATGTAACACATGTAGTTCCACCCATTCCATATTCCATAGCAATATCAACAAGTTTTAAAGGAGCTTTTGATTTTACAGCATTAATGAAAGGCACTAAACCTTGTGAGTAAGAAATATCAATATCTCCTGCTAACATAGCATCAGTCATTGCACCACCATTTGAAAAGTTAGTCCATTTAACTGGAACACCAAGTGCTTTTTCGTAAATACCTTTTACTTTATCTTCTTGGTTTGGCGTAGGCCATTCTAGAAAGAATGCAACTCTAACTTCTTTTGCAGCTGAATTTGCAACTGAAATAGAAAGGTTAAGAGCAACGATTGAACCAAGAATAAAACTTAATATTTTTTTCATTTATTCCCCTGTGTTAATTTAATTAAATTACACTCATTAAAATTGAAATTAGAAGGTATGTAAAACAAAAAAGTATAATCTATACAATTTAAGGTTGTATAGAAAATATCCTAGTTTATATATTTATTTTAGTCTAAAGAGGCCTTAGATTAGAAAATAATTTAAATATATATAGAGAGAAATTTATGAGCGCAGAAAACAGAACTTCAGTACCAAATTCATTAAATGAACATTGGATGCCATTTACATCTAATAAAGATTTTAAAGAAAATCCAAGATTAATCACTGAAGCAAAAGGAGTTTATCTAAAAACTCACCATGGAAAAACTCAAATTGATGCAAGCTCAGGATTATTTTGTAATCCATTAGGTCATGGAAGAAGAGAAATTACAGAAGCTGTAACCAAACAGCTTGAGACTTTAGATTACGCTCAACCTTTTCAACAAGGTTTTGGTGGATCATTTGAATTAGCAACTAAGATTTCAAAACATACACCGGGTGATTTAAACAAAATCTTTTATACAATTTGTGGATCAACTGCAGTTGAGACAGCACTTAAAATTGCAATTGCTTATCATAGATCAAAAGGTCATGCGGAAAGATTTAGATTTGTAGGGCGTGAGCGAGGTTATCATGGAATGAATATAGGATGTATTTCTGTTGGTGGAATGGTGAACAATGTTAAAACATTTGCAAGTGTGTTAATGCCAGGTGTTCAACACATTAGTCATACACATTTACCGGAACATAAATTTATAAGTGGTCAACCTGAAACAGGTGATTATCTAGCAAATGATTTAGAAACTATTTGTCAAAATTTTGGTGGTGAAAATATAGCTGCATGTATTGTTGAACCTATTGCAGGATCAACAGGAACTTTAGTTCCACCAAAAGGATATCTACAAAAGCTTAGAGAGATTTGTGACAAACATGGAATACTTTTAATTTTTGACGAAGTGATCACTGGATGGGGAAGAACTGGATCAAAATTTGGTGCAGATGAGTTTGGTGTTACTCCAGATATTATGACAATGGCAAAAGCTACAACTAATGGAGTTGTACCAATGGGTGTAGTTGCTTGTAATGATTTTATTTATGATGCAGTAATGGATGCTTCACCAAAAGGTGCTGTTGAACTATTTCATGGTTATACTTATTCTGGAATTCCAGTTGCGGTTGCTGCAGCATTAGCTGTTCAAGATATATTTGAAAAAGATGATATTTTTAATAGAGCTAAAAACTTAGCACCATATTTCCAAAAAGGTTTATTCTCACTACAAGATTTAGAGGCCGTAGATAATATTAGAGGCTATGGAATGATGGGTGGAATTGATATGAAATTAAATACAAAACCAGGTAAAGCAGGTTATGAAACATTTAAATCTTGTTATGAAGCAGGCGTAAACTTTAAAGCAACTGGTGACTGTTTAATTATTGCGCCACAGTTTATTTGTGAAGAAAAGCATATTGATGAGATTATTGATAAACTGAGAACAGGTATCACTAACTATCAAAAAAACCAAAAAAACTAATTAGTTTTTTTATTAACACGAAGAGAGAAGAAGGGTTATGAGGGTAGGCGTACCTACAGAGATCAAACCACAAGAAAATAGAATTGGCTTAACTCCAGACAGTGTTAAAACTTTAGTGTCTGAAGGTCATGAAGTTATAGTTCAAAATAATGGTGGATTTGAAGCTGGTTTTGATAATGATCAGTATACAAAAGCTGGAGCTAAAATTGCAAATACTGCAGCAGATATTTTTAATGATGCTGAAATTATAGTTAAAGTTAAAGAGCCTCAAAAAGTTGAAGTAGACATGATTAGAGAAAATCAGATTGTCTATACTTATCTTCATTTAGCAGCTGCAAAAGAATTAACAGAAGGACTTATAAAGTCTAAAAGTATTAACATTGCTTATGAAACTGTAACAGATGACAATGGAAGATTACCGTTACTTGCACCCATGAGTGCTGTAGCAGGAAGAATGTCAGTTCAAGCTGGAGCACATTGCTTGGAAAAAAATCAAAAGGGAAGAGGCTTATTGTTAGGTGGAGCACCAGGGGTTACAGGTGGAACCGTTGTTATTTTAGGTGGCGGAGTTGTTGGAGAAAATGCAGCAGTGATCGCAACTGGAATGCAGGCGAAAGTTCATATAGTAGATAAATCTGAAGCAAGATTAAAACAACTTGTTGAAATGTTTGGTGATAAAATCATACCTGAACAAAGTGATAAAATTGATTTAAATAAATTAGTTTCAGAAACTGATCTTTTAGTGGGTGGTGTTTTAATTCCAGGTGCTGAGGCTCCAAAACTAGTTACTAAAGAAATGATAAAATTAATGAAAAGAGGATCAGTGATTGTTGATGTTGCAATTGATCAAGGTGGATGTGTTGAAACCAGTAAACCTACAACTCACGGTGATCCAACTTATATTGTTGATGATGTGGTTCATTACTGTGTTGCAAATATGCCAGGTGGAGTGCCAAGAACTTCAACACTGGCATTAAACAATGCAACACTACCTTATCTTGTTAAGCTTGCTAATAAAGGTTATCAAAAAGCTTTAGGTGAAGATAAAAACTTTTTAGCAGGATTAAATGTACACAAAGGTGAAGTGACGTATAAAGCAGTGGCTGATGTCTTTGGACATAATTATGTTGCTCCAGAAGAAGCAATAAAAAATTAATTATAATTATCTAAAATAACTTTTTTATTTTTCTCAGAAAACAAATTAAAATTTAAAATAAAATATTTTTTTAAATCTAAATTTTTTTGCTTATTATTTTTTGTTAACATAAATAAATTAATAAATGATTTCTCAAATTCATTATTTTTTTCTTTATCATAACTATCTACGATCAATTTTTTGTTCCAAAAATTAATGTTAAGTAAATTTTTATTAGTGTTTTTGTTTAAAAATGAGATTAATTCATTTCTATTAGTTCCGTTTAATAATGATTTTTTTTCTAAATAATTTGGAAATTTCATACCAAATGAATAGTCATAAGGAGTTAATTGCCATAAGCTATATTTTAAAGATTTAATTGGATTAAATAATATTAATAGTGAAATTAGATTATATAGAATTAGTATTATAAAAATATATTTTAGAAGAATTTTATAATGAAGAGAACTCATAATAAATATATATTAAATTGTTTTAGTTATTTTATCAAAATAATATTATTTTTATCAATCACATCAATCTCATTTGCAAATGAAAATAAGATAGGGTCTGTAACAGAGATAAATGGAACTATAGTTGCAATTACTGATGAACTGGAAGAAAGAGATTTATTAATTCATGATCCAATTTTTTTAAATGAAGAAATATTTGCAACAGAAGGTTCATCAGCAACTATTCAATTTGATGATAATACAGCAATTATCATGACAGAACTTACATCAATAAATGTAAGTGAATTTGAAAATTCAAAAAAAAATCCAAAACTAAAAGCTGAATTACTTAAGGGAAAAATTATAATTGAATCTGGTTCCATTGCTAAAAAAAATGATGGTGTAATGACCGTTAAAGTAACCACTTCTTCACTTGGATTAAGGGGAACTAGAATTGAAGTTGATTTAAAACCTGATGGTAAATCTAATGTTTCTTTAGCAGCTGATAGTTTTGGTAATGTAGGGTCAATTGATGTGACCAGTGGCGGTCAAACTTCAAATATTACCTCAACAGAGGAAGTTTTAGAAATTTCAAAAAATAATGAAACAGTATCTAGAAATAAATCAGAAGATGAAAAAGAAATTGAAAAATCAGTAAGTGAAACCTTAATTAAATCATCAAAAATTGATGAACAAGAAATCACTCAACAACTTCAAAAAAAATTAGAAGATGGAAAACTTCAAGATGCTAACAATGATGGTGTAGTTGATGTCTCAGATATCGAAATTACTAAAAATCAAATTACAAATGAAAAAAAACAAAAAATAGATTTTATTGTTGAAAATTCTAAAGATGACAATACAGAATTTTTATCAGATGTGATTAATCAATCAGATGAAAAAAATACTGGTGAAGTTATTGAAAACATTATTGAAGATAATGACAATCTTGTAGAAGGAGTAGTTGAAAATTTATCTGATAAGGATAACAAATTTTTAACCACGTCAACTTCTGAAGGAGCTGGACTTATAAAAGAGAAAATTTTTGAGACAATCGTTGCAAAAGAAACAGATAAATCGGCAGCAATTTTAAGTAAAGTAATGGCTAATTCAGATGAGGCTACAGTTTCATCAGTTATTAACAATATTACAGAAAAAAATACCAATGAACAGTCTAAGCTTTCATTAAAAGTGATGGCAGATTTTTCAGAAAAAAATCCTGAAAAATTAGAAACTTTAGCTCAAAATAATACTGATCAAATCGAAAAATTAACAATTTCAGCAGTTGAAGAAGCTCAGTCCTCTGAGGAAGATGCTGATTTAATTGCAAAAGTAGTAGCAGTTGCAAGTGATGAATTGGCAAATAAAGTAGTTGAAGAGGTTAGTAAAAATTCAACTGAAGTAAAACAGACTTTATCTGCTAAAGTTTTAAAGGCTATCGTTGATAGCAACTCTGGTAAAATTGATATTATTAATGATGAAGTGAAAGACACAATGATTAAGCAAACAATAGTATCTGCACAAAACCAACAAGAAGGGACAGGAGTACAACAAGATCAGGATATGACAAGTATCGTATCTGATATTATTGTAAACACAAACACAGAAACAGGTTCTAAAATCATTGAAGAGTTAAACAATTCTTCAACTAACACAGAAAATGACATATCCTTAAAAGTTATTTCCGCTATATCTGAAAAGGATACGACTAAACTAAATACTTTATCTGAAAATAATAAAGAACAGATTGAAACTCTGGCAGAAACAGCGATTAAAAATGCTGATGCATCTAATGAAAGTGCTGATTTAATTGCAAAAGTTGTTGCAAATGCAAGTAATGAATTAGTTAATAAAATGGTAGGGGAAGTAAGTAAGAATTCAATAGATGAAAATCAAGCTTTATCAGCTAAAGTGATGAAGTCAATTGTAGAGACTAATCCAGAAAAAATAAAAACTTTAAGTGATAAAAATAAAGAAACTATGATTAGCCAAACCATTGAGGCTGCAAAAAATCAAGCAGAAGGAACTTCAACTGATGAAATTGATTTATCAAATACCATTGCAGAAATTGTTACAAAATCTGATACAGCAACTGCTGCAGAAGTTCTTGAGTCATTAGAAGAAGTTTCTAGTGAAAGTGAATCAAAATTATCATTAAATGTAGTTTCTAATTTAACTAAACAGAAAAACTATGAAGAAAAGATAGAAATACTTTCTGTCACTTCATCAGAAGTTGATAAAAGTATTAATAATTTAGTTGAAAAAGCAGTTGAGAACATAGCATCAGAGCAAGATTTGGAATTGGTTACAGATATTGTAGAAAATAGCAAAGGTACAGTTGCAGACAAAATTATTGATACCGCAAACAAAAGTGAAGAGAGTAAGAAAAAAATTACAGAAGTTATTGTTAACGTCATAGAAAAAAATCCTGAAAAGGCAGTTGAAATTATCGAAAAAAACAAAAATACTAATACTATTTTGGAGACTGTAAAAACAAAAATAGAAAACAATGAAGCAGTGACCACAGATGATTTTGAAGAAGTCTTTGACACTAATGTTTCACCCAATTAATCATGCAACTTTCTAAGAATAAAAAATATCAATATTTATTCTTTTTTATTCTTTCATTATATGCATTATTTAATGGGGGAAATTCAAATTTACTAATTCAAGTGAATTTCATTTTAATTAGTTTATTATTTTTATATTGTCTTAGAAATAAAAATTACTTTTTACATTTTAAAAATTTTTTTTTAAAAAATAAATTATCAATATCTTTCTATTTATTTTTTATTTTATATTTAATATTTCAGATTATACCCTTGCCTATTGAATACCTTCAAATATTTTCATCTTTTAAATATGATTATGTTACTAAGTTAAGTGATGATATATTCTTCTCATCAATATCGTTACAACCCTCAAATTCTTATTTTCAAATATTGAATTTTACTTCATTATTAATTTTAATTTTTATATTAAATATGATTTTTTATACAAAAAGACATAAAGAAAGAATATATCTATTTTTATCAATAATTGGTTTTCTATGCTCTTTATTTGCTGTTGTTATTTATCTAAATGGTAATCCTGATTTTTTGATTTTTCAAAATTCATATTATAAAAATTCTTCAACTGGTTTTTTCATTAATAGAACAGTTTTTGCCATTTTTTTATTATTTTGTTTAATTGCAAGTTTAGAATTTTTAAAAGGTTTAGACAGAAAAAAAGTTATAAGAAATCAAGATAATTTTTTTTTAAAAATTTATGTAAGGTTATTTATAATTTTTATTACACTTGGTGTAATTACAAGCTTTTCTAGAATTGGTAATTTTCTACTTTTGATTACAATTATTTTTTACTTAATCAATGAATTATTCATTATAAAAAGTAATAACAAATCTTTTAGAAATATAATTTTACTAATAATATTTTTTGATATTTTAATATTAGGTATTTATTTTGGATCATCACAATTATTTGATAGATTTTACTTATTAAAAGACGACCTCATTACTACAACTTCTTCTGAACTTAATTTGAGTAGAGTTGAAATTATTAAATTTAGTTTAAGTGAATTATCTAATTTTAAATTTTTTGGTTATGGTACTGGAAGTTTCAAAACATTATTTATGATTAATTTTGATAATCCGAACTATTTTTATGCTAATCACTCTCATTCAGATATTATTGAATTTATTGGTGAATTTGGTTTTATTGGTTTAACTTTATTAATTGCTTCTCTTATAAAATTTTTTTTAAATAAAGAAAGTTATACTTTTATAAATTTAATTTTAATGAGTTATTTAATTATTATTTTAAGTTTTGATTTCGCTTTGCATATTCCTTTAATCCAAATAAGTTTTATAATATTTTTTACAATAAATAAAAACTATTCAGTTTGATTAGAACTCTCAAATTTAGCACCCTCTTGAATTATAGGGTTATATGATTTAAATAAATCTGTTTGCGGTAATAATAGACTTATTGTTCTATTCCATTTAACAATTTTTGCAGCAGGCACGAATACTATATCTTTTGATTGTAAATTAAATTTTCTACCAACAATTAAATTAATCGGATCTTCAATATTAAGTTGAAATATATTCACAGATAAAAATTTATTATAATTCTCTCTAATTACATAAATTCTCTTCGCATTTGCTGTTAATTGATTTAAACCACTGGTTGAAATTAATTCAGTTAAAGAGTAACCAATATTAGGATAATATGTACCTGGTTTAGTTACTTCTCCAAATACGTGTATTGCATCAGAGTTTCTGTCTATAAAAATAACATCATCTTTTTTTAAATAAAAATTTTCTTTATCATCAATATTTTTAAAAGCATTTTCTAAATTTATTTTATAAACACTATTATTTCTTCTGAGAATGCCTTTGGTGCCAAAATTTTTATTACCAGATCCAGGGTTAAATCCAGCACTGATTGCCGCCTCAATAAGTCTGACTGGTTCTTGATTTAAATTTAATGTTGTTTGCGTTTTTATAGCACCAACTATATATGCTTTACTACTGTTATATTGTTCTACTTTAATTTGTAAGTCTGGGTTCTTATAATATTTTTTAATTTTTTTATGTAAGAATTTTTTTGCTTCATTTAATGAAAGATCACTAATCTTAGCTTTTCCTACAAAAGGTAAATCAATTTCTCCATCTTGATCAATTATATAAATTCCATTTAAATCTTCAATATCACTTAAACTAACAGAAATTGAGTCAGATGTACCTAGGATGTATTTATATTTATAATTATAAATGTTTTCAAATTTTTTTATTTTATGGTCAAACTCTTGCATTTTTCTTTTATTATAAAATTCAATTTGATTATCAGTTAATTGGTTTAAAAAAATAATATTAGTTTCAATATCATTTATTGTATTTTCTAACGAAATATTTTTTGAATTTCGCTTTTTAGGATTTTTGTTTATACCAGGATTTTGAATACAAGAATTTAAGAAAGCTATTATGATCAAAAAAATAAGAAATTTCATAATTATTACTTTTTTAAATTTTATGTATCATTTTTTATAAAATATCAAAAAAATATTAAATTGATATAAATTTAAAAAAATTTGATTAAAATTTAATTAAAATTCAATACAAGAGTCAAAAAATGCAAAAAAAAACTATTTTTATCAAAAATTTATTGTTAATTTTATGTTTTATCTGTTGTAAATAGTTTATTTATACGAATTAATTTTTGTTATGATTAAAGAGCTTGAAAAATTTATTAATTTTTTTGATGTAGGTGACTTAAAGTTTCTAATACTTATTCTTAAAAAAAATATTAAAAATTTGATATTTTTGTCAATTTTAATCTCTTTATTAACTTTGGTCATTTCATTAAATATCGAAAAAAAATATGTAAGTGAGGCAACAATAGTTATTTCACCTGAAGAAAATAATATTGTTAATATTGAAGAAGTTTATTCTATAGAAAGTCAAAGCAATAGAGTTAATAATCAAGTAGCAATTTTAAAAAGTGACGAGGTATTAGAATTTATTGTTGAGGATGAAAAAAAACAATTAGAATTTGAAAGACTATATTCAAAGATTAAAACATCTACTTTGCAGAGACTTACAAAAAAAAAAGTTGTTGTTGATAAGGAGTATATAAAAAATATTTTAAGTAAAAATTTTCAAGTTAGTAATGTTCCAAGAAGTGACGTTTTGAAATTAAAATTTATATCTAATGATCCACGAATATCTCAATTGGCTTTAAAAAGTATAATAAGTTCCTATCAAAGATATGAAGTGGACAGCAAAATACAAATCACTAATTACGCAAAAACTAAAATCGCATCTAGATTAGAAGATCTAGTATTACAAATTGATATTGCGGAAAAAAATTTAGCTGAATATAAAAAAGAAAATGAATTAGTGGATACTGGGAGTGTAAAAGAATTAAAAATAGGAGAAATTCAATCTATTTCTAAAAGAATTGTTGATGCAAAACAAGAATTTCAAAAAAAACAGAATGATTTATTATCAATAAAAATTGCTGATGGAGATGTTGATGCTTTATTAGCAATAGAAGATCTAAGAACACTTGATCAAATTGAATCAATAAAAAATAGTTTATCAGCAAACGATAGTCAGATTCAATCGCTGTCATTGATTTACACTGATAATCATCCGAAATTAACAAAAGCCTATGATTATAAAGATAATTTAAATCAACAATTAAAAAAAGAAATTAACCTAGGCATTGAGCAAAAAGCGTTTGAACTTAGTAATCTAGATGGTTTTATTAAATTATCAGAAGAAGAATTAAAAAAAGCAACAGATGAATTAATAATTATTGAGGAAAAAGAATCTGGAATGATGAAATTTTTAAGAGAGGTTGAAAGTAGCAAAAAATTATATGAATCTTTTTTACAAAGAGTTAAGGAAACAAATGAAGCTCAAAATTTACAAGTGTCTAAACTAAAAATAATTGAGATGCCTAGTTTATCAGAAAATCCAGTTTCTCCACAACCTTCAAAAAATTTTATTGTAGCTTTATGTTTTTCATTTGTCGGATTTTTTGTTTTGATTTATTACAAGGAGCTTAATCTCTCAGTTGTTAAAAGTCCAGAGTCAGTTGATTCTCTTGATATTCCTCAAGTAGGTGTACTACCAAGAGTTGATAAAATTAAAAAAGGATATCATATTTTACAAATGTTCCTAGAGGATAGTGAATCAAATTTTTCAGAATCTATCAGATCGTCTAGAGCCATTATAGAATCAAAATTTAAAAAAAATTCAAGTTATATGATTACTTCAAGCAATCCTTCAGAAGGCAAAACATCATACGCATTTAATTTAGCTTTATCATTAGAAAAAACAAAGAAAGTACTATTCATAGAAGCAGATATAAGAAGACCATCTGTATTAAATAGTTTCTATAAATTTGATAAAGAAATTTTTGGATTAGGAGAAATTATAACTGGATCATCTAACTTAAAAGATACAATTTTTAAGGTTCCAGGAACCGAATTAGATATCATAACCTCAGGTGAAAAAAGATTCGACATGTCAGATATAGTAAACAGAGACCAAATAAAAAAATTTTTTGATACATTAAAAATGGAATATGATTATGTAATTATTGACTCCCCACCTGTTCAACCAGTGTCTGATACTTTAATTTTAGCACAAGCTACAGATTATAATTTGTTTTTAATTAGATCAGATGAGACAAGAACAGTTACGTTTATGTCAGCAATTAAAAAAATTCAAAATGTCGGAAGTAAAATTCACGGTATTATTATAAACGATTTAGATACATCAAAAAATAGTTATTATTCTTATTACTATAATTATTCTCCAAGTTACTATAATTATTATTCTCGTAAAAATTCTTAATAATGAATAGAATTGAAAAAGTATTACAAAATGATGACTCAGCTTATATTTATTTTGTAAAATTAGTAAAAACATTTGTTGTCTTCTTAAGTTTTTATACTTTCTCTATATTAGAAAAAAATTCAATTTACGAATTATTAGATGAAATGATTTTTATTTCGTCTAAATATTATTTTTTTACTATTTTGTTCTCTTTATTGTTTTTTATAATTACATTTTTTTTTGTTCAAAATAAAAATTTTAAAACTAATTTTATTTCATTTTTAAAAGAGGATATTTTAATTATCTTTATTATACAAATAATAATCTTTTCATTTTTTTTTGTAAAAAAAATAAATTTTGTAATTGATATTGCGTATTTTTATTCCTTAATTTTCCTGACAGTCAATTTATTGTTAACTAAAAAAATGTTCAATTTAATTTATAACTATATGGTTAATAACGATATTATTCACAAAAATATTATGCTGGTAGGAAATTATAAAGATATAATTTTTTTTTTAAAAAATAAAAATGAAAAAATAAATGTATTTAAATGTTGTATAGTTCATGATTTGAGTGATTTAAATAAAACATTGATTAGAAGTGAAATAAAAATTCCTGTTTTTTTTTCAAAAGAAGATATTCGTTCAATTCTTGAATATCATGAATTAGGTCAAATTTGGATCCTTGAAAATAGGAATAATAAAACAGAAAGATTAATTTCCAGTATAATAAAATTCTCAGTAGATATATTGATAGTCAATCTTGATACTAAGAAAAATATTTTATCAGAAAATCTTTTATATGGTAAATTTGAATTTAAAAGATATGAAATTTCAAAATTTTATGGACCCAATCTTCTTTTAAAAATTTTAATAGATAAAATTTTTTCAATTATATTTTTGATTATTGCTTCACCAATTTTATTTTTTTGTGCAATCTTAATAATTATTGAAGATGGTTTTCCAATTTTATTTACACAAGATAGAACTGGTTGGGATGGTAGAAGATTCAAGATTTATAAATTAAGAACTTTAAATAAAAAAAAATTTGATAAAACAACTCAAGTTACTATGAATGATAATAGAAAACTTAAATGCGGTTCTTTTATAAGAAAATTTAGTATTGATGAGATACCACAGCTCATTAACGTTTTAGTTGGAGACATGTCAATAGTTGGGCCAAGACCGCACATGGTTGAACACGATATTAAATATTCAAAATTATTTATGAATTATTTAAAAAGGCATAAATGTAATCCTGGTTTGACTGGCTGGGCTCAAGTTCATGGATTAAGAGGCTCAACTTCAGATGAACAAATGAAAAAAAGAATGGAATATGATCTTTGGTATTTAAACAATTGGACTATAATTATTGATTTGTACATCATGATGAAAACTTTTTATGTCATTTTTAAACACAAAGGTGAGTAATTTAATAAAATTTTACACTTAATAAGTAAAATTTTATGACAAAAGTTCTGTAGACACTCATTAAAAAATGATTAAAACTTGAGGTTGAAATCACATGATTAAAATATTTTCAATAAAAGAAATCATAAATGCAAGCGAAAATATTCTTAAAAGTTCAAAAAATAATAATAATTTAACTTTTAAAAAAAAAAATAACTTTACAAAAGAAACATTAAATAAAAAAAAAACACCAAAACCAATAAGTCCGTTAGTACTTAAATCTGAAATAATAGATAAAAAAAAAATTCACGAAAATAAAAAATTAAAAAATCTTGATTTAATAAATCCTGAGATAAACCTGGAAAAAAATCAACAAATCATAGATGAATTATATAAATTATTTGATAAGAAAATTAAAAAAAACACATTAAAAATTATTATCGAGCAGCAAAAAGAAATTAAGGAATTAAGATTTAATTTATCTGAGTTAAGAAAAAAAGATTATCAAAACTTAAGGATAAATAAAGATCTCAAAACCAAAATATCTGACTTAATAAATAATGAGAAAATTTTAAATTTAAAAATTTCTCAAATTCAGAGTGAATTAGATATTTCTATAGAAAAAGAGTCTGAACTTAAAAATATTAACAAATATTTAGAGGCTGATCTTTTGGAAATGAAAAAATCATTAAACTCAATCAAAGAAATCAATATATCAGTAGAAAACTCAAAATTAAAATTACAGACAAGGATAGATGATCTTATAAATTATCAAACTAATTTGGAAGATAGTAATAAAATAAATGAAAGTAATTTACTAATTTTAACTAATACAAAAAATAATCTTTTTAATGAGAATGAAAAATTAAAAAGTGAATTAAAAATGATGTCGGAAAATAAAGAGATGCTAATTAATAATAATGCTAATCTCCAAAATGAAGCATCTCTTTTATTAAAAAACAAGAAACTATTAATTGAAATAAATGACAAATATCAAAAACAATTAGATCAACTAAAAATATCTCAAAATAATTCTCAAGAAGAAAAAACTATTTTAATGGATAAATTAAATAATATCAAAGATGAAAATCAAAGAAATATTGAAAATAATATAAGTTTAAAAAAACAAAATAATGATTTTCAACATAAAATTAATTTAATTTATGAAGAAAAAATTGAAATTGAAAAAAATAATAAAGATTTAAAAGAAAAGAATATTAATTTATTAAATAAAGTAGATTTTATTAACCAAGCTAAACAACAAATTAACGAAAATAATATAAAATTAAAAAATGAAATTTCAAATTTTATTCGAAATGAAAATTTATTGTTAAATGAAAAAAAAGACCTTGAGAATGAAAATTCTCAAATAAAAAAACAAAATAATCAATCTTTTACTGGAGATAACGAAAAATTACTCAAGAATATGAATGATAACTTACAGAATGAATTATTATTAATCAAAGAAAATGAACTTAAACTATTAGAAAATAACAAAGAGTTACAAAATGAAATTCTTCGTATTAAATCTTCCAAAGTAACATCAATCGAAGAAAATGAATTGTTGAATTTAAAGCAAAAACTTCACTTTCATCAAGATGAAAATTTAAGATTAAGTCATGAGCTATCAAATTCTCAAAAAAAATATAAGCTTATCAAAGAGCAATTAAATGAAATAGAAAATGAAAAAGGTCAAATTTCTCAAAAAATTGATGATTTGACTAGTTCATTGTCAAAAACTAAAGTCATTACAAATATTTTTAAAGATACAAATGTAACAGAAACCGAAAACGATCATAAAAATAAAAAGCTAATAAATATTGAAGATGAGATCAAAAAAATATTTTCACAAAATTAATTTGTATTTTCAGCAAATTTTATTTTAAGTGTTAGATATATCAAACACCCCTCTAGATCTTACAGCCATTATACTTACATACAATGAAGAAAAACATATAAAGAGATGCATTTTATCATTGAAAAATATTGCAAAAAAAATTGTAATTGTTGATAGTTATTCTAAAGATAAAACTTTAGAAATTGCAAAAAAATATAATGTAAAAATTTACAAAAATAAATTTTTACATCAGTCACAACAAGTAAATTGGGCTCTATCTAACATTAAGTTTAAAACAAAATGGATGTTAAGAATAGATGCTGATGAGTATTTAACTAATGATTTAAAAAAAAATCTTATAAAATCATTTAACAAAATAAACAAAAATATATCAGGTATAATTATTAATAGAAAAGTTAAATTTCTTGATAAAGAATTAAATTATGGCGGAACATCACCGCATAAATCCCTAAGAATATGGAAAACTGGATTAGGAAAATGTGAAAATGTATTTATGGACGAACAAATAATAGTTAAAGGAAAAATAATTAATATAGATGGATTTCTAATTGACGAAAATTTAAACTCTTTAAGTTGGTGGATTGAAAAACATAAAAAGTATGCAGTTAGAGAAGCTATAAATTATTTTTCAGAAAAATCTAATTTACAAAAATATAGAAAAATCACGAATAATAAAGCGATGATCAAAAAGTACCTGAAGCAAAATGTATATTATAAACTTCCTATTTTTATAAGACCTATAATTTTATTTTTGTATAAATTTTTTTTAAAACTTGGTTTTTTAACAGGTTGGCAGGGTTTGTTATATTGTATTTTACAGACCCTTTGGTATAGATTTTTAGTAGATGTAAATATACTTAAAATTAAAAGACTTATTAAAAACAAAAAAATTTATCTCAATGAAATTAAAAATATTAAATATAATTAGTAATAATAAATGAATATTAAAAATATAAGAAGATATTTTTCGTTTAAATTTTTATTATATATCCTTGGAAGGTTTAAAATAGTTAGATATTTGTATAAACTTAAAAATAAAATAAGTTCAAAATATAAAAAAATCGAAAAAAATTATGAAAACCATATTGAAATTAATTTTAATAAAAACGACATTATTAAAAAAATAGAAGTCAATAGTTTTTATGATGGCTTAAAATTAAAAAAAGAGACTATCGATAAAATAATTAATCTATCAAAAAAATCTGATTTAATTACTACGACTGATAATACAAAATTTAATACTTTTGATGAAATCAATGAATTTAACAGAGATAATGATAAACCTTATTGTCTAATAAACGTTGTAAATCCAGAATTAAAAGTTTTGATCAATAGAATATCGAGAAATAAATATCTTTTAGATATAGCAAATAATTATTTAGGAAAAGTAAATAATATTGATACAAAAGTCCAATGGAGCCCTGTCTGTAATACTTCAGATGATTGGAGAGAACATAATGAACAAACAGTAACCTTTCATTATGATGTGCATCATCTTAATTTTTTATACGTTTTTTTTTACTTAACTGACTGCAATAAAGATTCTGGAGCACATGAATTAATTATAGGATCACATACTAATAAAAAATTTTTTAAACATCTTATTGGTTCAGTCAAACAAACATCTTCCTCATTAGAATTAGATTATGGGATAAAAAAATTTATAAAATTAGAAGGTAATGCTGGATATGGTTTTATAGAGGACACATCATGCTATCATAGAGCTAGAATACCTATTAATAATCCAAGATTAGCACTTCAAATCAGGTATTATTAACTTAAGATTCAATAAAGCTAGATAACTAATGACTCAAATTAAGTTTAATTCAAAAATTATAATTGGTACTTCAGCTTGGGGCTCTAAAATAAGTTATAAAAAATCTTTAAAAATCGGTTCGAAATTGATCAAAATGGGCATCAATAGTTTTGATAGTGCACCAAATTATGGAGGTGGCTATTCTCACCAAATATTGAATCATTTATCAAAAAATAACAAAATTAATGTCGACACAAAGTTTGGAGATATTGCAACATTTAATCCGAAAGAAATTTTAAAAAGGATTATTAGATACAATAATTTAAACACTTTTAAAAGTTCGTTCAAATATTTAAGTTTCGTAAGATCTGTAAGAAAAAATAATCATTTCTGGAAAATTGAAAATATAAAAAAAAATATAGATTTCTATTTGAAAGATCTCGAATTTTGTCAAGTAAAAATAATTTATCTACATTCTCCACCAAAAAATATTATTAATAAAAACTATTTAAAAGAATTAAATAATTTATTAATTAAAAAAGATTTAAATCTTGGAATTTCATGGCCTGATGAAAGTGATTTTGATTTTTTATTGAAAGAATTTCCTAATATTAATTTGCAATTATCTTTAGAATTTTTTGAAAAATATAAAAAGGAAATTATTCAAAATTTTGAACATATTTATATTAATAGTATTTTTAAAAACTATTGTAATAAACAAAATAATAGTAAATCTTTTGAATATTATTTTAGAGATCTATTGAATTTGATAGAATATAAAAATAATTATAAAATAATAATTGGTATAAACTCAGATAAAAGTTTAAATAATCTCCAAAGATATTTGACTTAATATAAATAAGTATGACAAATTCTATGTATCTATCAAATAAAAATCCGAAAATTTGGGAAAATTTTATTAATTATGCAAATGATAATGATATTTTTATTCATAATTCATGGAAATATTTTTTACAGAAAAAAAATCTATAACTATGAGAGCATCATTAATTGATTATCATCCTAGTTGTGAAGCTAATGAGATATTTGCAGACTATTTAATTGATTACATTTGATAAAAAACAATTAAGATAATTATGATTAATTTTATTCTAATAACTATTATTTAAAAATATTAAAATGTGTGGAATTGCAGGCATAATAAATTATTCAGAAAATTTAAAAGAAATAAAAAAAACTATTAAACAAATTATAATTGCTCAGGATAATAGGGGACCAGATAATAATGATATATGGGTATCAAGTTGTAACAAGGTATCTCTAGGACATAATAGATTATCTATCATAGATCTTACTAATAATGCAAATCAACCATTCATATCTCATGATGGTAATTTTATAATTACTTTTAATGGTGAAATTTATAATTATCTTGAAATTAAAAAAGAATTATTAAGTTCAAATGTAAAATTTAGATCTAACTCTGATACAGAGGTTTTAATTGAGGCTTACAAAAAATGGGGAATTAATTTTTTGTTAAAATTAAGAGGAATGTATGCTTTTGCAATCTATGATAAAATAAAAAAAAAAATGTTTTTGGCAAGAGATCCTTTTGGAATAAAACCGCTTTATTATATTAATAAAAATAAAATATTTTATTTTGCCTCTGAAATAAAAGCACTAAAAAAAATTAATAATATAGATTTCAAAAAAACAAATAATTCTATTTTACAATATTATATTTGGGGCAATATGGAGGGCAACAAAACAATTTATAATGATATCTACTTGCTAGAAGAGGGTTCATATAAAGTTATAGATGATAATGGAGATGTATTTGATTGTAAGTTTGCTGATATAAAAGAAAAAATTATAAATTCAAATAAAAGTAATTTTAAAAATAAAAATGAATTAGGTGACTACTTAAAGGAAATTTTTGATGAAACAGTATCTTATCATCATATATCAGATGTTCCAGTTTCAATTTTATTATCATCTGGAATTGACTCATCTGTAATTGCAGCTTCATCTAAAAATAACAAAAACCTCAATTCATTAACATTGGAATTTCCTGATAATGAAAATAAAAAAAGTGAAAGTTACTTAGCTAAAAAAACCGCAAAAATAAATAACATTGAACATTATGTCGATTATATTTCAAAAGAAGAGATGAACGATCTAACAAATTTTTTTTTTAAAAAGATGGACTCTCCTACAAATGATGGATTAAATGTTTATTATATTTCGTATTTAGCTAAGAAATTGAAATCAAAAGTAATTATATCAGGTATTGGTGGAGATGAATTTTTTATGGGATACCCTAGTTTTGATAGAATTCCTAAAATAAATGATTTTTTTAGCAAACTTAAATATAATAAAAATATAGATAAAATTTATCAATATTTCTCGAAAATATTAATAAAAACTCTGAGATTAAATCCAAAAATTTCTAAAATTTATTCACATGGGAGTGAACCTGAAAAAACATTTTTTTTGCAAAGATCACTTTTTACTAAAGATGAAATTGAGGAAATTCTTGATAAAGATATTTTTATTCAAGCATGGAAAGAATTAAATATTTTTGAAAAATTAAAAAAAGATGTTGATAAAATAGAAGATCATAGGCTAAAGATAATGTTTCTTGAAATTAAATATTATCTCATACCAAAATTATTAAGAGATGCAGATTGGGCTTCTATGAGTAATTCTGTTGAACTAAGAACACCTTTTGTGGATTGGCAATTCTTCGAAAAATTATTACCAATTTTGAAATCCAATGTAAAAATTGATAAATTATTTTTAGCAAATCTCTATAAAAAAAATATTCCGAATGAAATTTTTAGAAGAAAAAAAACAGGTTTTTCTCTACCATATAGATCGATTATGAAAAATGTATACAAATCCAATATTAAATATAATCATCCAAATAAAGATTGGTCTTTATTATCAATTAATAATTATCTTAACAATCAATGATAAAAAAAAAAAAAATTTTAAGAATTATTAGATCATTGAGTGGTGAAATTGGTGGTCCTGTACAAGGCTTGATTCATAGTACCAATGACTTGGTTCAAAACAATATCGAAGTTGATATACTGACTTCTGAACTACCAACTAAAAAAATTAAGAATAAAAATATCAAAATATTAAAATTTGGAAGCTTTTCTTTTTTTGGTTTAATAATTTACAATATAAAAATTTTTTTTTGGATTTTTAAAAATCGAAAAAAATATAAACACACAATTATTCATGGCATATGGGAGTTTAAAAATTTAATTTGTAGAATTTTAATTAAAGATTATTCTGTTTTTGTACACGGGTCGCTACATATTTCAGAACTTCAAAAAGGTTTTATTAAAAATATCAAAAAAAAAATTTATTGGAATTTAATTGAAAAAAAAAATTTAATTCAGGCTAAATATGTAATTTTGACATCTAAAAGAGAAAAAAAATATTTCAGGAACGCTTTTGTAGACACAAATAATATTAAAATAAAAAATATTAATTATGGAATAAAAAAAATAATTATTAATAAAAATATTGCTCAAAATAAGTTTTACAAAAAATTCCCATCATTCAAAAATAAAGAATTTTACATTTATATTGGCAGAATACATCCTGAAAAAGGATGTGAGATTATGATAACAGCAATGTTAAAATCAAAACATAATTTATTAATTATGGGTTCGTTTAGCAGTAAAAATTATGAACAAAAACTCAAAAAATTAATTTATGAAAAAGAAATTAAAAATGTAACATTTTCAAAAGCTGAATACGGTGATATTAAATGGGGAGCCTTATTAGCTTCGAAAGCTTTTATATCAAGTACACATGGTGAAAATTTTGGCATATCTATAGTAGAGTCCATGAGTCAAGCTAAACCAATTATCACAACAAATAAGGTAAATATCTATCAGGAAATTCTTAATTACAAGGCAGGCTTAATATCATCAAATAATATTAAAAATTTTACAAAAGTGTTGAAAAATTTTGAAAAATTTTCAATAAAAAAAATTATTAATATGGGAAATAATTCATTAAAGTGTTTTGATGAAAATTTTAATTTAGATACTTCAAAAAATTCTCTTACTCAGCTTATTAAAAGACTAATTTAGTTGGTTTATAATATTTAGTAGATTTGTTTTAAAATTAAATTTTTTATCTAAGGATATTTTTTTATATCCATTCATAGAAATTTTATTAATAAAATAGTCTTTCTTAATAAGTTTTTTTATTTTTTTAATTAAATCTTTTGAATTATTAAATAAAACAGCATTTACGTAGTTTTTAAAAATTTCATCATGTGATTTTGTTTTTTTTGCTAATAACAAACTACCATACGCTGGTATTTCAATAGATTTATTTGTTATATCATCATCATTTTCTTTGTTAGGTTGGCAGATTGTTAGTTTTGACTCGTAAATAGTTTTAAAATATTTATGTCCGAGGATTGGTTTATTGTGTTTTATATATTTTTTAATAAATTTATAATTTTTATCTTTTTCCCATCTTTGTCCAAAAATCTCGATATTTATTCCACTTTTAATTAAATCTTTTGCTAATTTTCCTCTTTCAGGAAACCAAGTTCCAATAATTAAAACATCTCTCTTATATCTTCTGTTTTTGAAATTTAATTTTATATTTCTAGTTATATCTTTATTATAAATGGGAGAAATTAATGAAAAATTTAGTTTATTTTTTTTAGCATATTTAATTCTTGTTGGTTGTTGAAAAATTACTTTATCATAAATATGCATACTTTTTTTTGCTATTAACCATTTTAATTTGTCCTCATTGAAATATGGATTGTCAAGGCATAAGAATATTAATCTAATACCTCTTTTTTTTAATAATAACAAAATTTTTTTTCCAAAAAATTCTCCATTCAAAGTAAATATCAAATCGTATCTTTTGTTAATATTTTTTTTAAACTTATAATTAAACCATAGTTCAGGTAAAAAAAAATTAAAGTAAAATAAAAGTATATATATTAAATTTATTGGGTAAAAAAATTTATCAATATCAATAATATCAACGTTATACTTTTCACTTAATACTTTATACGTATAAAAACTATTAGTTCCTTTTTTAATACTACCTACAAATAATATTTTCTTTATCATTTTTTTAGAATTTGTCTCAGATATTTATTTAAATCAGATTTAAATTGTGATGATGAAAAATCATTTAGAATATTTTCACAAATTATATTTTTTCTAGACATCAATTTTTTTATCATATTAGCTATTTCTTTTGAATTTTTTGGATTTACAAAATTTAAATTTTTATATCTTTTTGAGGTAATTAATTCATCTTTTGGAGGTTTACTTGCTATAATATGTGTTCCAAAAATTGCAGATTCTAAATAGATATATCTGTAAGGATAAGTATCGAAAATTTTATCTGACCCAGGCATACTAATTATCTTTGAAATTTTTAAAAGTTCATCTCTTTTTTTATCACTTAGGTAATTTGTAAAAATTACTTTATTATCTAAATTAAGTTTAATTGATTTATTTTTTAATCTTTCAAGATCATCTCCTTCTCCAACTATATAGTATTTAAAATTGATATTTTTGATTATAGACATTGCTTCCAGAGTTTCGTCTATTCCCTTGTATTTTTCATATTTTGTCAATCGCCCAATTGAAATAATATAATTTTTTTTCTTATTCATTTTTGGTTCAAAGTTGATTTCATCAATTGGATTGTGTAACAAAAAAAATTTCTTATTTCTTAATTGAAATCTTTTCTTTTGACTTTTCATAGTGTATCTTCTCATACATATAAAGTATTCTATTTTATTCATAATTAATTTATGAATTATATTTTCTTTTGTACCCCAAATTTCCATACCATAGCTAAATAAGATAATTTTTTTTTTAAAAAAAATAAAAGGCAGTACAAGAGGAAGTAAATTAATATGCGTGACAATAATTAAGTCTGATTTAATGATTTTAAATAAATTTAAAATTATTAAAAAAAATAAAAAATGCTTAGAATTTTTTTTTGTTATATCTCTGTGTTTAAATTTGATTTTATATTTTGAAATAATATTTAATTTAAATAGTTTTTTATATTTTATGAAATAATCTATTATATTTTTTGAATATTTATCTATTCCACCTTTTCCTCCATGCGCACCATGGGTTATATAAAAAACTTTATTCATTTAAATATTTAGCATTATTTTGTATAAAAGCCCAGACCATGTTCAAAACAGAATTATATCACTATGACAAGAATATAAGTTTTTTTAAAAAGTTATACATAACAATAATATTTTTTTGTTTTTTAGTTCAGCTATTTTTATCTAATAATTTAATTGATTATTATTTACTGTCTATTTTGACAATATTAAATCTAATAATAGTTTTTTATTGCTTTGATATAAATTCTTATAATAAATTTCCCTTATCTTTTACAATTATATTCCTTTCAATTTTTAGCCTTCTTGGCAGTAGTTTAATTTTTAAAACATTGGAGTTACATAATTTGTCTAAGGGACTATTTTTGCCATTTTTCACAACAAATTTTTTATTTTTATCTAGTCTAATATTGTTATTTACACATTATATATATGTAAAGAGGAACATTAATAATGATAGAGATAATATTTTATTATCAATTAATAAGAAAATCGGATTATTTGACAGCAATAATAGATTTTTAATACGTTTTGGATTTTTATGTATAATTTTATTATTATTATCAAGATATATTTATAATCCAGGTGAAATTAACAATACCTTAGAAGAAGGATTGCCAATTTGGTATTCATTAATTACTGGTTTAAATATTTTTTATATAATTCCATTTATTTTAATTTTTTCAAAGTCACTTTTTAATAAAGAAAATAAAATTAATTATCATACACTTTTAATTTTTTTTGTTTTAATTCTAATAGCTTCAATAGGTAGCAATAGAAGAGATGTAATTTTTTTTGGTTTAATTAACATAATGATTATATATCAGATATTATTTTTGATGGGGAGAGAAATCATAAGTAAAAAAAATTTTCTTAAAATTTCAATAATTATTGTAAGCTTTATTCTTTTTTATGATCAACTTTTGAAATTTAATTATGTATATCTTTACGAAAGGGGTCAATCGGATAAGAGAAGTTTTTCAGAGAATGTTATTTCGTTTAAAAATAGTTTTTCAAAATATTTTAATTCAAATGAATATTCATACTATATTCAAAAAATAGATAAACAAATAGGCACTTCTTATGGAGACTATTATGAAAATATTTTATATGAAAGGCTTAGTGTAATTGAATATGCTGATAATATTTTTTATAATAAGAAACAGTATTTTTCAGAAAACGAGATAGATGTTATTAAATCACATCAGATTGGAAGACTTATCTCAATATTTCCATCACCATTAATAAATTTGATTAATAAAAAATTTGATAAAAAAGAATACATTTTTGAAACAACTGCTTCAAAAATTAACAACTGGTTTAATCCATTTTATGTTTCAAGAAATGACGTTGGTTCCTTTATAGCCGAAGCATATTTTTTATTTGGTTATTTTTCTTTCATTATACTTATAATTTTTTCAACTATTTATTTTTATATTATTGACTCATTCTTTAGTAAGTCGAATGGTATTTTTTCGATAATATTATTGATAACTTTATTTCATTCGTCTACTCATATGGCAATTATTTTTGCAGCTCCATCATTTGATACTTTAATTTACAATTTAAGAAATATAATTCAAATAATTATTTTGTTTAAAATATTTGAATGGGTTTCAACTAAATTTACAAATAAAAAATAAATTATTATTTTTTAATGTAGTTATATGTATTTTTAAGAGAAAAAAGAGCAACAAAAAATACACAGATAGACGATGATAAAGATAAAATAAATAATGTTTCAAATTTAAAACCTATTTGATACATAAAGTAACCCATCAAACATGCACATGTGTGAAAAAAAAAAGAGCTTACAGCTAAAAAATGAGCTTTGTTAAACGACTTTAGAATGGAAATCATTGATATACCAATAGAGACAAAAAAGCAGTCAAAAATAATTAAAAAAATAAAAAAATTTTTTAACAATATTTCATACTCGTAGTTAGTCCATAAATTATATATTTTTTTTCCAATTAGTGAGGAGAAAATTAAAAAAAATATTAAAAAAATAAACGTGAATATATTTTGACGAATAAAAATTTTTTTAAGTAAGGATGTTTTTTTTTCGTAATAAAGTTTTAAATAATCAAACTGCAAAATTTCAATTACTACTTCAAAAAATCTTTTTGGAAAAAAATAAAACATAGTTTTCAAAGTTGTAAAGAAACTAACCATTCTAAAATCAAAAAAAAGACCAATAATTATAGGCATTAGACTATTTTTTATTAATTCATCAAAATTAATAAAAATATATTGTGTACTTTTTTTTGATATAAAAAATATTTGATTTAAATTTATATCTTTATAATTAAATCTAATTTCTGAATTTTTTATCCCAAGATAAATATAAATTATAATTTTTAACAAACTAATTAAAAAATATACAATAAATAAAATAGTTAATAAGTTGGTAAAAAGTCCAACCACTAACATTGATATTTTTAATGTTGTTTCAAAAATAATATCCATATATTTTTGTATATAAAATTTTCCATAATAACTTATTTTTGTTGAGTATATTGTTTCAAAAATTTTTATAAAATTTGATGCAAAGACTAAATATAAAATAAAATTTATATCTTTTTGACTTACAAAGTTTTCTAATTTATTAAAATTAAAATACTTAATAAATAATAATGAAACTAAAAAATAAATAACATAACTAATTAATGTTATAAATATAAAATTTGAATATAAGGAATTTAAGTAAGTTTTTTTTTTTTTAATTTTCGCTTGAATCATCTCTTGCCTTGATCCAGTTGCAAAATTTAAAACTAATATGCTTAGAAATGAAGGTATAGACAACAGATATATAATAATACCAAATGTATTTACATCCCATATGAAAATCATAGCTGGTGGGAAAATTATTTGAATAATAAAATTACAAAAAAATTGTCCATAATATGAAATTGAATTATGCTTAAATTTTTTATTTCGCAGAAAATATTTAGTAATACTGTTCATATTAAGATATTATAAGTCTCACATAATTTTTTAATTTTATAAAATCAAATGGCAACAATATTTATATTAAATTTAACTTTATGACACATGAAATTAAAAAAATTTATGATAACGATCAAAATCAGCTTTATGACGTATGTATAATTGGTAGTGGAATGTGTGGGCAAATAATAGCAAATGAGTTAAGAAAAAAAAAAAAGAAAATAATTATTGTAGAAAGTGGTAAATATGATTTTGATAGAAATATTCAAACTTTAGACATTTTTAATTCACAAGGTTTATCTTTTAATACAGATTCAAACCAAAGTTATAATAATGAATTAGTAAGACAATTTGGTGGATCTGCAAATCATTGGGGAAACCAAATTATGTTTTTCAATAAAATTGATCTTTTAGATCGCCCATGGATTTATGGTAATTTAAAGTGGCACTTATCACCGCAAGAACTTGAGCAATATTATATAAAGATTTTAAAAATTTTATATAAAAAAACATTCTGTGATAATGTGACTTTTGATGATGAAATAAATTTAAAATATCTATCTTCATTTGATAAACAATTTACAACTAATAATGACTTTATTTTTCCTTACAGTTATCATCCTGAAAATATTGAAAAATTTAATTTAAAAAGTAAATTTTCAAAAGAATTATTTAAAGATAAAAATATAACAATATTGATTAATTCTACTGTTACAAAATTAAATTTTAAACAATTTGATTACAGTATAGAGTCAATAGATGTTAGATCAAAAAAAGAAAAAAAGAAAATTAAATCAAAAATATTTATTTTATGTGCAGGAGCAATGGAAAATGCTCGTATATTAATGAATAATTCTATAAAAAATTCTGTACTTAAAAATCATTCACTAGGACATTATTTTATGGAACACCCTAGAATAAATATTGGTTATTTTGACCTGAAAAAAAAAATACCTTTATCAAGTATGTTGGGTATAAAATCCAAATCAATTAATTTTAGACAAGCTTTAAGATTTAATGAGATATTTCAATCTAAACATGGAATTTTAAATTCACATATAAATATATCACCAATTTTTGAGAAACAGGAAACTGAATTTTTTATTAAATTTCTAAAAAAAATAAAATCTTTGATCTCTTTAAAAAAGTTATGCTTGCCATATGTTGAAAACTTTAAAATAAAACAATTCGTAGATCAATTATACTTTATTCCTCATAGGGTCTCTAACAAATATCTAAACTATTTAATGAGCAAATATTTTTTATTTTCTAAACACTATTTTTCTTTTGAAAAATTAAGTGTAGATTATCATGGAGAACAAGCACCTAATTATAATAGTAAAATTTATTTAAATAATTCGAAAGATATTTTTGATCAATATTCTTTAAATGTAGATTGGCAGTTAAATGAATTTGACTATAGAACAATTAAAAAATTTTCAGATTATTTTAAAAGTATGGATAATGAGATTTTTGAATTTAAAATAAATAAAGATATTAAAATAGTAAATCAGAAACATAGAATGGGAACAACTAGAATGGGCGATACAAAAAAAGATGGTGTTGTTGATATGAATTGTAAAGTTTTTGATGTTAAAAACCTATATATATCTGGAGGATCTGTTTTTAAAACTAGTAGTAGTTCAAATCCAGGAATAACTATAATGGCAATGGCTTTACGATTAGCAGAGTATTTGAATAAATCGTGAAAAATTCATTAATCATAGGATTTGGTAAAAGAGTCAAAACAACTGTTTTTCCCGCATTAAAAATCATTAATGATGGAGATCTTTATATTCATACAAGAAATTTTGAAAAAATAAATTTAATTAAAAATGAGTATGATTTTGTACCAGTAAAAAAAATAGACGATGATTTATTATCTAAAATATCTAGGATTTTTGTATGCACACCTAATATTTTTTTTGATGATATATTAAATAATATCTCAAAATTAAACACTAAAAATATTGATCTGTATATTGACACTCCTATTTTACCAAAAATATCAAATTTAAACCTTATTAAATATAGATTTAGATTTAAAAATATTTTTGTATCAGAAGATTATTATTTTAATCCAATTAACAAAATAGTAAAAAATATTATTAGTGAATATAAGTTAGGGCCAATCAAAAGTATAGAATATATTAATGATGGGTATGGATACCATTCCATGGCTCAATCACGTTACTTATTAGGTGAATTTAACATTATTTTTGGTATTAAAAATAAAAATTTCTATAAATTTAATTTTATTAAAAATAAAATTAAGATTTCAGGAAATAAAATTGATGAAGGTTATACTGTTATCGAAACTAAAGAGAATAAAATATATATTAATCATAGAAGCAAAATTTTAGATATGAAACTCAATTATATTTATAAAGAAGGAGTGATTTATGGATATGCCTTAAATGATAAAGAAATTCATATTTCTAAAGAAATTAAAAATGATTTTAAAAATTTAATTAGTATCTGTAAAAAATATAAAATTTATAAAAGAATCTTTCAGGAACAATTAATATCTTTTGTGAATTTAATTAAACAAAGTGAAAAGCTAAACGGTGATAAATATTATTTAGATGATGGAATTAAAGACTCATTTATAATTGCAACTACTAATAAAATTAAAATATACCTTGATCTTTCTCATAACAATAATTTAGTTCTATTAACTATATTTAAAAATTTATATTTAACATTGTTTAAAAAAAAATAAAAAAAATAATTATTTCATTTACCTAAATAAATTATTTGTATTAGTTATAAATAGCAATTTACGTAAAAATTTATATTTTATTTATATCAACCTTTATTGTATTGCAAATGTTCTAAAAAATACTAAGGTGAAAATCTTGTGAGTTTCAAACCATTCATAAATTTACCTGGAAAATTTAGCTCTAATGATGGAACTATAGATTTTTATTTGAGAGTTAGATCATTTTTAGATAAAAATAAAATTGTTCTTGATTTAGGCGCGGGTTCTGGAAATTGGTATAATAATACAAAAGATAGTAAAATTTTAAAAGATATTCAATATATTAAAAAAGATGTAAAAAAATTTTATGCAGCTGATATTGACAAAGCAGTTTTAAAAAACAAATCCTCGCATAAAAATATAATAATTAAAAATAACAAAATCCCAATTAAATCAAAATCCATAGACATAATTATTTCAGATTGGACTTTTGAGCATATTGAAAAAACAAATTTATTTTACAATGAAATAGATCGAGTTTTAAAAAAAAATGGGATTTTATGTTTTAGAACACCACATAAGTATAATTACTTTTCAATTATAAATTTATTAATAGAGGGTACAAAATTTAAGGATATATTGTTAAAAACTTCACAACCTGGTCGAAAAGAATATTTTAAGTCATTTTACAGATTGAATACTAAAAATAAGATAAAAAAAATATTTAAAAATTATGAAATAAATTATTTTTTATTTAAACCTGATCCAGCATATTTTTTTGGATCAAAAATAATTTATAAATTTTTGTGTTTTATTCATTTAATTATGCCAAAATTTTTGGTTGGTATAATATTTTGTTTTATGAAAAAAAAAAATTAAGAAAATGGAAAAATTGAAAATAGGTCTTTTAATTGATGACTTAAATTTGGATAATTTTAATAGTGAAATAGTAAGTACAATAAAAAAAAATGATTCCTATAAAATATCCTTAATTATTATTAATAAGAAAATATCAAAAAAAAAAAAAATTATTTCAATATTTAAAAAATATTCGATTTTAAGAATTTTTGAAAAAATGATGATTAAATTTATTTTTTTATTTGAAGAAAAAATAATTAACAATTTTTTTGAAAAATATGAATTTACCAAAATAGATTTGAATAAAATAGATTGTGATAAAATTAATGTAAATCAGATAATATCGAATAATGGTTTCTTTTATGAATACAGTGATAAAGATTTAAAAATAATAAACAATCATAAACTTGATGTGATTATACGAATGGGTGCCGGGATTCTTAAAGGAAAAATTTTAGAAATAAATAAATATGGAGTTATATCTTATCATCATGGTGATAATAATTTCTTTAGAGGTGGTCCACCAGGTTTCTGGGAAGTGTATTTTAAAAAACCATCAACAGGATTTGTAATTCAAAGACTAAATAATAATTTGGATGGTGGTGAGATACTTTTCAAAGGTAGTATGCCCACAAAGCATTTTTATTTTCAAAATCAAAGTTTTATATTTAAACAAAGTGCTAAATATATTTCTAATGTTTTGGAAAGAATCCACACAAAACAGGAGAGAATTATAGATAATAAAATTTACTACAACAGAATTTTTAAAGATCCAAATTTAATACAAATTGCAAATTATATAATCAAAATATATTCCTTAATATTTTTTAAATTTATGAGAAAAATTTTTCTTAAAAAAGATAATTGGAATATTGCTTTTAAGAAAGGTAAGTTTAATGAATTTAGATTAGAACAATTTAAAATTATTAATAGTGATAAAGGTTTTTTGGCTGACCCTTTTTTGTTTAAAAAAAACAATATTAATTATATTTTTGCTGAAGAATATTCGTATAAAAAAAAAAGAGGAGTTATTTCATGCTTCAAATTAACTGAAAATAAAGCTGTTTCTCTTGGTACAGTACTAGAGGAGAGTTTTCATTTGTCTTTTCCATATATTTTTAAGTTTGAAAATGAAATTTTAATGTGCCCTGAGACTTTTGAAAAAAAGGAAATTAGATTATATAAGTGTGTAGAATTTCCAAAAAAATGGGAATTTAAAAAAACTTTGCTAAAAAATATATCAGCAACAGACACATTAATTTTTTATAAAAATGATTTATGGTGGATGTTAACTAATGCTGATCAAAATGAAATTGATTATACTTCTGAACTCTCTATTTTTTATTCTAAAGATGGGCCCTTAACTGATAATTGGATTAGCCATAAATTAAATCCTATTTATGTTAATCCTCTTAAAGCAAGAAATGGCGGTATAATTTATGATGACCGAAATATATATAGAGTAAATCAAAAAATTGGGTTCAATCAATATGGTAAATCATTTGGTATAAATAGGATATTGAATATTGATGAAAATTCGTATGAAGAAGAGACTTTTTCTAATGTTAAGCCAAATTTTTTTAAAAATATTCATGGAACCCACCACATGAATAATAATGAGGATTATACCGTTTTTGACTTTTTTAAAAGAAAATATTTGTTTTAAAAAAGAAATATAAAAAATAAGATATATTATAAATTTATTATTAGCGTGAAATTTTTAAAAATTATTATTAAAATTAAAAATCTTTTAAGAAGTAAGATATGGTTTATTGGATTAATAAATAATATTGCAGCAAATATTGAACTAGAAAATCTTATAAAAGATATAAAATTTAATACAGTTCTAGATATTGGCTCAAATAAAGGTCAATTTATTTTGTTATTAGAGAATTTTTTTAAAGATATTGAAATTTATTCTTTTGAACCAATTAAAGAAATACTTGAAAAACAAAAAAAATTTTTTATGTATAAAAAAAATATTCATTTTTTTAATGTTGGTTTAGGTGAGGAAATTGAAAAAAAAAATTTTTATATAACAAAAAGAAAAGATAGCTCATCTTTTTTAAAATCAAATAATTGTATAAATTCTGATTATCAAATAAACGATAATAGAGAAATACAAATAGAAACACTAGATAATCTGTTGTTAAATCAAAATTTAAAATCTCCTATTTTAGCTAAAATAGATGTTCAGGGTTACGAATTAAAAGTATTAAAAGGTGCAGATATTTTGTTAAAAAAAATTAAATATCTAATTGTTGAGGTTTCCGAGGATCAATTATATATAAATCAACCCATTTCTACGGAAATAATAAATTTTCTAAAAGAGAGAAATTTTATAGTCTTAAAGGAGAATTTACCCACTAAAATTAGGAATTCTAATTCAATTCAGAAAGATATTCTTTTTTTAAATCAATTAATTGATTAATACATGTAAATAATAAACTAATTTATAGGTTACTTTTATTAAATAATAGTTATAAAAATATTACTTATTTTAAGTTTTATGTATGTAAAGAACTTTGAAAAAAATTTACTTGAAAAAATCAAAAAAAGAAAATTATCTGTTGGTATAATTGGTTTAGGATATGTTGGTTTACCACTTACGATATTATTATCAAAATATATTTATAAATTATATGGATTTGATAATGATAAAAATAAAATAAAAAAACTAAAAAAAAATATAAGTTATCTTGATAGAATTGATAAAAGATTACTAAAAAGGATTAGTAAAAAAACTGTTTATAATCATGACTATTCTAATATTAAAAACTGTGATGTAATAATTTTTTGTGTACCAACACCTTTAAAAAACAACAAACCAGATTTATCATACTTAAAAGATTCAATTAAAGTTATTTTTGATAATTTAAAAAAGGGACAAGTTCTTATTATTGAAAGCACAAGTTATCCCAGAACTACACGTGAAGAATTAGTTGATAAGTTAAAAAATGATTTTAAGATTGGTGAAGACATTTTCGTAGGTTTTTCACCAGAGAGAATTGATCCTGGTAATAATGAAAATAGTCTAGAAAAAATTCCAAAAATAGTTAGTGGATATTCAAATAAATGTAGAAATATAATTTATCAATTTTATAAAATTGCATTTAAAAAAGTTATAAAAGCATCGAGTTTGGAAGCTGCAGAATTTTCTAAATTATTAGAAAACATATATAGATCAGTAAATATTGGTTTTATTAATGAAATGAAAATTGTAGCCAATAAGTTTGGTTTAGATATCTTTGATATTTTAAATTTAGCTGAAACAAAACCATATGGATTTGTGAGATTCAATCCAGGACCAGGTATAGGCGGCCATTGTATTCCAATTGATCCAGAATTCTTATATTGGAAGGCAAAAAAAATTGGGATAAATGCTGAATTTATAAAATTATCTGCAAAAACTAATATAAAGATAATTTCTTATATTAGAAACCTAGTTTTAAAAAATTTAAATAAAAAAAAAATAAATTATAGTAAATCAAAAATTTTGATATTAGGAATATCATATAAAAAGAATATCGATGACTTGAGAGAATCCTCTTCCTTAAAATTAATTAAACTTCTTAATAAAAATGGAATAAAATCTATTTCAATTTGTGATCCATATATAAAAACAAATTATATAAAAACAAGAGAATTTAATTCAAAAATAAAAAATATAAAGTTAACTTCTAGCAACTTATCTAAGTTTGATATTGTTATTTTAATGACTGATCATGATATTTTTAATTATAAAATTATAAAAAATAATTCAAAATTTATAATTGATTGTAGAGGGAAATTTAAAGTTAGTGATAAAATAATCAGGGGTTAATTCTTAAATAAATTTTATCAAAATGATTAAAGAAATAATATTTAAAGGAATAAAATTTAAAAATTATAACAATGATGAAATTACAAAAATATTAAAAAACAAAGGTTTATTTGTTCTGCCATCTGGCCCTGGTCTATCGAATGTTAATAATGATAAAATATATTTAAAAGCATTACAAAAATCAGATCAAGTTTTATTAGATAGTGGTTATTTTGTATTATTATTAAGAATTATAAAAAATATTTCAGTTAATAAAACTTCTGGATATATATTCTTTAAATACTTATTAAGATATTTACAAAAAAAAAAATCAAAAAAAATTATTTCTATAGATCCAAACAAAAAATTATCAAAAAATAATAATAATTTTCTTTTAAAGAGAGGATTAGATAAAAATAGGTTGATACATTATGTGGCACCAAATTATAATATATTAAAAATAAAAGACTTAAAATTAGTAAAACTAATAAAAAAAACTAAACCGGATTATATAATAATTAATATTGGTGGAGGTGTTCAAGAAATTTTAGGTTACTACCTTAAAATAAAATTCAAAAATAGATTAAGAATATTTTGTACTGGTGCTGCAATTTCATATTTTACAGGAGATCAAGCTCCTTTAAACAAATTTTTTGATAAATACTATTTAGGTTGGTTATTAAGAATTTTTTATAACCCTAAAGTTTTTCTTATTAGATATCTTAAAGCTTTTAAACTTATATCTATTGTTAAAAAAGCTAAGATAACTGTAAAATATTAAAAAAATTATTAAATCAAAAAATACGATGAAAGATTGCGTAAATAATTTTTGGATATATATTAAAAATCATTACAAAGATAATATTAATTGAATTATATTTCTTCATTATCATAACTAAATTGAAAATGGAAAAAAATATCTTTAAGCCGCAAATTGATTAGATGAAAAAAATAAAGAATAATTATTATATTCTAAAGATAATTTATTATGAAGTTAATTAAATTAGAGAAACCTATTTTTATATGATTAGTAATCTTCCAAAAAATTGTAAAGTTGTAATAATTGGCGGCGGTGTCGTTGGTTGTTCTGTTGCTTACCATTTAGCAAAGTTTGGATGGAAAGATACAGTTTTACTTGAAAGAGATCAGTTAACTTCAGGTACTACTTGGCATGCTGCTGGTCTTGTTAGTCAATTAGGACCTTCTGCAGCAGTAACAAAAATTAGAAAATATTCGCTAGATTTATATAAAGAACTTGAAAAAAAAGTGGATCATTCAGCAGGATTAAGATTAAACGGTGCTCTCTCAATTGCACAAAATAAGGGCAGGTGGCAAGAACTTCTAAGACAAGCAACCACAGCCCAATTATATGACGTTGACGTTAGAATTTTAGATAAAGATCAAATTAAAAAAGATTACCCAATTATTAATACTGATGAAATATTAGGTGGTATATTAATGCCAGGGGATGGAGCAGCAGATCCATCTGGTGTTACTTATATGTTAGCTAAAGCTGCTAAAAAAGAGGGTGCCCAAATATTTGAAAAATCACCAGTTGATGAAATTTTAACGAAAAATGGAAAAGTATCAGGAGTAAAAGTTAATGGTCATGTAATAAAGTGTGAGTATATAGTTCTTGCATCTGGAATGTGGTCTAGACAAATTGGAGAAAAAGCTGGTGTTAATATCCCACTTTATCCGGCTGAACACTTTTATATCATTACTGAACCTATAGAAAACCTCTCAAAAACTTTACCTGTTATAAGAGATTTTGACAACCGTACCTATTTCAAAGAGGATGCTGGTAAATTATTAGTTGGGATTTTTGAAGCAAATTCGATTCCAGCCTTTAAAAATAAAAACAAAGTACCAGAAGATTTTTCATTTGGTGAATTCCCAGAGAACTTTGAACATTTTGAACCATATTTAAATGCTGCTGTAAAAAGATTTCCAGTTTTAGAAACTGCTGGAATTAGAAAGTTTTTCTCAGGTCCAGAATCTTTTACACCAGACACAAATACATTGCTTGGTGAAGTCCCAGAAATAAAAAATTTTTTTGTATGTTGTGGATTAAATAGTATCGGTATTGGAAGTGGTGGGGGCGTAGGTAAAGTTACTGCAGAGTGGTTAATGACAGGTCATATTAATGAAGATATTTTTAGTTATGACATTAAAAGATTTCAAAAATTTCACTCTGAGCTAGGTTTTATAAAAGAAAGAATAACTGAAAGTCTAGGTGATTTATATGGTGTGCATTGGCCTTTTAAACAACATAAGACATCTAGAAATATTAAAAAATTACCTCATCATGAAAGTTTAAAAAGTTTTGGTGCATGCTTTGGTGTATCAGGAGGATATGAGAGACCAATGTGGTTTGCATTAGACGGAGAAAAGTCTGAATATGAATACAGTTATAATTATCAAAATTGGTATCCATCTGCTGAATATGAAACTAACAATACGATTAAAAATGTTGGATTATTTGATCTTACACCTTTTTCTAAATTTGAAATATTTTCAGAAAAAGCACATGAAGAATTACAAAAAATTTGCACAGCAAATATTAAAGATGAAATTGGAAAATGTACTTACACACAAATGCTAAATAGCGATGGAGGTATAGAAACTGATTTAACAGTTATTTGTCTTGATAAAAATTATTTTAGAATAGTGAGCTCAGCTGCAACAAGAGAAAGAGATAAGTTTCATATAAGGAAGCACCTCTCTAAAGAAATTAAATTAAGAGATGTGACTGATAATTATTGTGTTTTTGGATTATTTGGCCCAAGGAGTAGAGATTTAATAAAAACTATTTGTGGTGAAGATTTTGAGAATGATAATTTTAAGTTTGGAACAGGCAAATATATTATAATTGAAAATATTAAAATTTGGACTCAAAGATTATCTTATGTTGGTGAATTAGGTTATGAGCTTTATGTAGAATTTAAAGATGCAAAAAAAATTTATGAATTAATTATAAACAAAGGTAAAGATTTTAATCTTTCAAATTGTGGTATGCACGCAATGGACATTATGAGAATGGAAAGTGGTTATTTGCATTGGGGTCATGATATATCACCTAAAGAAAATCAATATGAGGCAGGTTTAGATTTTGCAATTAGCTTTAAAAAAGAAGTCAATTTTTTAGGAAAAGATGTTTTACAAGAAATGAAAGATAAAAAACCAAATAAAAGATTAGCCATGTTGACTCTTAAAAATAGTAAACCAGGCGAGCCTTTACTTTTACATGATGAACCAATTTATTTAGAAGATAAAATAATAGGCGAAACAACTTCAGGAAACTATTCATTTAACTTTAATAAAAATTTATCTTTTGGATATATTGAATCCAATCTTGGAGACAAAGAATTACTTAAAAAAAACTTATATATTGAAGTAGAAAAGAAAAAATATCTTGCTGAGATATTACTGAAACCTTTAAAACAAAGTAATTTTAAAAGTATATAATCATTAAATTAAATGATTTGTTTTTTTAACTAATAACTGATTAAATAAAGTATGCAAAAAAATAGAGACGATATTAAATTATTCAGTACAGATTCAAGTTTAAAAACAGATGTGTCTTTAGATGAAATTAAGACCACAAATATCAATATATTGCTAAATAGAGTGAGAATTGAAAAAAAAAATGATTTTAAAAAAAAAATACTTTTTTCATTTTTAATGGTTACAGTAATTTCTGTTATTTCTATTGTAACAATATCAAATTAAATATTTGAAAAATGAAAGACTTGTTATTATAAATCGTTTCCTCATTATTTAGGATAACAATGATCTAGTTTTTGTAGATGTATATAAAATTATCTTGATTAGGATTATGCTCATTATTAATTTCCTGTATTTTATAAAAAGGCACACCTAAGTTAAAAGGTTCTTTTAGTAAATTAATTTTTCTATGCTGACCTGTCGAAATTTCTTTATTTACATTTGTATTTTCATAGTTATTAAATGCGAAATATCGGCAATTAGAGTTTTTTAAATTAATTAAAATTTTTTTTATCAGTGGTATTGGTAAATGAATAAAAAAATCTCTCATCAATATAAAATCAAAATTATCAAAATCATTATATTCAGTTAAATCTTTACAATAAAAGTTTACGTTAAGATTCGATTTAAATTTTAATTTATTTTCATTCATTAAATCTTCAACAATATCAATTCCTCTGTATTTAATGTTAGTGTCAAAAATTTTACTAATCCAAGCACAATCACCACAAGGAGCATCTAAAATATTTTTAATATCATTTTCTTTAAAAAATTTTTTAAATTCTATAATTAAACTATTAGTTTGAATTGAGTTTGCAGTTGATCCTGGTCCAGAATATGATTGGTTTAAATCAAGTTTTTGACTTTTATTCCAATGATTTGACTTATAAATTGAGTTAAAAACAATCTTATTTAATAATCTTTGATTTACAAACTTAGAAAAAAAACTATTAACAAATAGTTTTCTAATCCAATAATATTTATTAAAATATTTACTCAAAATATGAAATTATAAAATTTTTACCTATCTAGTAGTTATTACTATATTGAAACAAAACTTAAAAGTAGTATAAAGCACAAATATAATATGGCGGGGTAGCTCAGTTGGTTAGAGCGCAGGACTCATAAGCCTGAGGTCAGTGGTTCGATCCCACTTCCCGCTACCAATTAGTGTCCTGGAAAATCTATTAAATTTTCAACTTTATAATTATTTTTAACCAAATTATCAGATCCACCTAAATCAAATAAGTTAATCACAAATACAAATGCTGATACTTTACTTTTTGAAATTTCGACAAGTTTTGCAGCAGCTTCAGCAGTTCCTCCGGTTGCTATTAAGTCATCAATAATTAAAACACTATCATGATTGTCTAATGAATCTTTATGAACTTCAATTGTAGCAGTTCCATATTCTAGCTCAAAGTCAATAGAATGAACATCAGCTGGTAATTTATTTTTTTTTCTAAGCATTATAAATGGTTTTTTTAAAATATAAGAAACAGCAGAGGCAAATACAAAACCTCTGGATTCTATTGCGGCAATTTTTGTAAAGTTATATTTTTTTGATCTTTCAACTATTTGATTGATAGTTTCTGCAAAAGCATTTTCATCTTTAATTAAAGTTGTAATATCTCTGAAAAGAATTCCTTTTTTTGGATAATCTGGTATTGATCTAATATATTTTTTTAAGTCCATTTTTTATGAATAAATTATTTGTAGCAGCTTTAAAAGAAGAAACTGTTGGTTTAAATTATTTTTATCATGTAGGGGTAGGAAAAATTAATGCTACTTATAATTTAATCAAATTAATTCAAGAACATAAACCTTCTGAAATCATTAATTATGGTACAGCAGGTGCAATTAAAAAAGAATTATCAGGTATTGTTGAGTGTACAAAATTTTATCAAAGAGATATGGATGCAAGAAGTTTATTAAATCTCAAATTAGGAGAAACTCCTTTTGATCATATTAATGAAATTATAAATTCAGAAGAAGGTTTTTCTTGTGGTAGCGGGGATAGTTTTGTTAACAAACAAATAGAGATGGATTTAGATTTAGTTGATATGGAAGCATATGCTTTGGCAAAGGTATGTAAATTAGAGGGCATTAATTTTAGATGTTTTAAATATATCTCAGATAATGCAGATGAAAATGCTACCTCTGATTGGACTGAAAATTGCAAAAAAGGCGCAAAACTCTTCCAAATTAAAATGAATAATTTTTAGCTTGAAAGTTTAATTTTTTTCATTGAAAATAATCTTAATTTCTGTACTAAGACATATTTTTTTAACTACGGAATTTTTATGACTAAAGTTGGAGAACACATAACTCTAGATATCATTGGAACTACTAAAGAATATGATCCTGCATTATTTGAAAAAGTAATTAACGATATTGCAAAAGCTGCAAAAGTTACAATTCTTAATATTTCAAAATATAAGTTTGAACCACAAGGTTTTACTATTTTAGCCTTATTAGCAGAAAGCCATATTAGTTTTCATACATTTCCAGAAAAAGGAATTATAAGTTTTGACTTTTTTACTTGTGGAAAAATAAGTCCATCAGTTGCCATAGATATAGTTAAAAAAAATTTTCAACATAAAAGAATTGTTAAAAATGAATTTAATAGAGATACAAAATCTCTTTACCATGACATTTATAGTTCAACAGGATTACAAAAATCATATGTAGTAAATGATGTTCTTGAGGATTTTAAATCAAAAGTTGGACAACATATTGAAATTTTAGAATTAGAAGAATTTGGAAAATCATTATTTATTGATGGTGAAATACAAGTTGCTGCAACAGATGAGCATTTATATAGCTCAACATTTGTAGGTGCTGGTCTTAATCTAAATAAAAATAATGAAAGAGTTGCAATTATTGGTGGTGGAGACGGGGGTGTTGCAAGAGAGTGTATTTCTAAAGATTTCAGTTTTGTAGATTGGTTTGAGTTAGATCCAGAAGTTGTTGATGTCTGTATTAAACATCTTGGAGACATAGGAAAAAAAGCTACTGAAAAAAATTCTGTAAAATGTGTTTGGGGAGACGCTTTTGAAAGTATCAAATCTGTAGAAGATGATACATACGATCATATTTTTGTTGATCTTAATGATGATCAGTTTTGCATAGATCTTGCTGCAAAAAATATGGATTCTATGATTAGGATTTTAAAACCAAAAGGTGTGATTACTGCTCAAGTAGGAAGCCAAGACAAAAAACCTAAACAAGTTGATAGTTGGCTAAACGTATTCAACCATCATTTTGGAAATACTAAATTATCTAGAGTTTATATCCCAAGTTTTGATTGCTCTTGGAATTTTTCTTCATCAATAAATCATTAATTTTTTCTTTTTAAATTATTAAATCTGTGAAATAATTGTCCTAAATTAAAGGAGAAAATAATGAATATATTTAAAAAAACTATTTTAACAGTTCTTGCTTCTTTATTAGTCATTGGAAATGTTTACGCTGACAAAATAAAGATTGGAACTGAGGGCGCTTATCCTCCATGGAATTCAAAAGATGCTTCAGGTAATCTTATTGGTTTTGAGGTTGAGTTAGCAAAAGAGCTTTGTGCAATCATGAAAGCTGAGTGCACTATCGTTGAACAAGATTGGGATGGAATGATTCCAGCTTTGTTAATGAGAAAATTTGATGCAATCATGGCTGGAATGTCAATTACAGCTGAAAGACAAAAAACTATTACTTTTTCTCAAGGTTATGCTGACGAAGTAGCATCACTTGCGGTAATGAAAGGTTCAAGTTTAGAGGGAATGGACACACCAGAAGGTGTTAACTTAACTCTAGGTGGATCTGCAGTTAAAAAAGCTCTTAAAACTATAACAGGAGCACTTGCAGGAAAAACTGTTTGTACTCAAACAGGAACTATTCACCAAAACTTCTTAGAATCTGGTGATGTTGGAAGTGTGAATGTTAGAACTTATAAAACACAAGATGAAGTTAACTTAGATTTAACATCTGGAAGATGTGATGTTGCATTAGCTGCAGCAGTAGCATTTACGGACTATGCCGACAAATCAGGTAAACCAGTTACATTGGTTGGACCAACTTTTTCAGGTGGTGCATTTGGTAATGGTGTTGGTGTTGGTATTAGACAAGGTGGAGATGATGCTATCGGTAAAAGAGACGCTAAACTTCTAAAAGACTTCAACAAAGCAATTGATAAAGCTAGAAAAAAAGGAATTATTAGCAAACTTGCTATTAAACACTTTGGTTTCGACGCTTCTATGTAATTAATTTCAGATTTGGCGACTATAATATATAGTCGCCAGTCTATATGGAACTTCTCGCATTTGGAAAAACTGGTTGGGGTGATGAGTTGTTTTATGCAACCCTAATGACTATTGCTGTCTCTGTAACAGCTATGTTTATTGGATTTTTTTTTGCTCTAATTTTTACTCCTCTAAAGTTATCAAAGTATAAATCTCTAAATTTAATTGGAAATGTTTACACAACAGTTATTCGTGGCGTTCCTGAACTTTTAGTAATTTACCTTTTATTCTTTGGTGGAAGTGGTGCAATAATGTATGTGGCGTCGATCTTTGGCTATTTTGAATATATAGAGATAAATGCTTTTATAACTGGATCCATGGCAATCGGAATAATTTCAGGCGCTTATTCAACAGAAGTGTTCCGTGGAGCAATTCAATCAATTGATAAAGGCCAGTTTGAAGCTGCTAAAGTTTTAGGATTAAGTAAATTTGTACAGTTTTACAAAATAATATTGCCTCAAATGTTAAGACTTTCTATTCCAAATCTAAGTAATGTTTGGCAAATTACTTTAAAAGACACATCATTAATTTCAGTTACTGGTTTAATAGAGATTATGAGACAATCTTACATTGCCGCAGGATCTACTAGAGACCCATTATTCTTTTACTCATTTGCTGCAGTTTTATATTTATTGCTTACTTATTTAAGTATGAAGTTAATCAATAGATTAGAAGCTAAATATAGCAGGGGGTATTAATGGATTTTGATTTAATGTTCACTAGTTTTCCAAAATTACTAAGTGCTAGTGTAATTACACTAAAACTTTTAAGTGTTTCTTTAATATTAGGGATGTTTCTCGGGTTATTTTTTGCAATTCTAAGAATGAATAAGAATATTTTTATTAATAAATTTGCTTATGGGTATTCTTATGTATTTAGAGGAACTCCACTTTTAGTTCAAATTTTTATTATCTATTTTGGTTTAGGACAGATCGAGTATTTAAGATCAACATTTCTTTGGGTTATTTTAAAAGAACCTTATTGGTGTGCAATTATAGCTTTTGCATTAAACACAGGCGCTTATACATCTGAGATATTAAGATCAGCTTTTCAAACTATTAAACCTGGTATTATTGAGGCTGGTAAAAGTTTAGGAATTTCAAATAAAATTATCTTTTATAAAATACAAATACCAATTGCTATTAGACAATCTTTGCCTGCTTATGGAAATGAAATAATTCTAATGATGAAGGGAACTTCATTGGCTAGTACAGTAACTTTGATGGATTTAACTGGAGTTGCTAAATATATTATTTCAACAACATTTAAACCAATAGAAGTATTTATTGTTGCAGGTGGTATTTATTTATTTATGACATTTTTAATTCATAATTTAATTAAATACTTAGAAAAAAAATATAGTTTTCAATAAAGATTAAAATGCTTCTTTCAAAAAAACAAATAGAAGATTATCAAAACTTTGGAGTAATAATTATTAAAGATGTTTATAAAGAATGGATTGAACCATTAAGAAAAGGATTTCAAAAAGTTTTAGATAACCCAAGCAAACATGGAAGAGAAAATGTTGATGAAAATGAAGGTAGATTTTTTGAAGATTATTGTAACTGGGAGAGAATAGGAGAGTTTAAAGATTGTATTTTTAATTCACCTGGAGCTCAAATAGTTGCAGAAGCAACAAATTCTAAATCATCACAAATTTTTCATGAACATATCTTTATTAAGGAGCCAGGTACAAGTAAAGAAACACCCTGGCATCAAGACATGCCTTATTATTGTGTTGATGGAAATGACACAGGAAGTTTTTGGATTCCATTAGATGAAGTTGATAAAGAAAATAATCTTAAATTAATTTTAGGCTCTCACAAATGGCAAAAATTAATCAGACCCACAAAATGGTCTACTAATCAGTCTTGGTATAAAGATGATACTTCATTTATGGATTTATCTTCATCAGAAGAATTTAAAAAAAATATTTTAATCCCAGAACTAAGTTTAGGTGATGCTGTATTATTCAATTTTAAAACTGTGCATGGCTCAACTGGAAATAATACCTCTAAGTCTCGAAGAGTATTTTCAATGAGATTTATTGGTGATGATATTAAGTATATTGATAGAGGTGGATCTACTTCGCCACCATTTGAAGATATCAATTTGAAAACTGGAGATATATTGAGAGAGGATTGGTTTCCTAGAGTTTTTAATAACTAGTATATTCTTTTATTTCTTTAATCTTAGAACCTGTATGAATATTAATTTCTAATTTAATTTTGGCTCTATCATCATTCAAGAAATGAACATCTCTTGAGAGTTTAATAAAATTATCTGTAAAATCTTTTTCTTTTTCGCATTGTCTTTTATCGTCCTCGATTACCCATAATTTTGCATTAATTTGTTTTAACGACTCAAAAAGCTCAGTTAGCTTTTTATCAATTTTAACATTATCATTTAATTCATCTTTTAGGATAGAGTGTTCTTCGTTAATAAAATTTAATTTCTCAGTATCTTTAATTTTTTCTTGTTTAATTTCTAGGATAGAAATTTTGTCTAATAATTCACCAACTGACACTTCAACTAGAATTTTATTCATTAAAAAATATACTATGTTAAGTTGTTATAAATATGTCTAATATTTTAATCATTAAACATGGTTCTTTGGGTGATATAGCCCAAGCTTGTGGTGCAATTCAAGATATTTCTGAAAATCATAAAGATGATGTAGTTCATATACTAACAACAAAACCATATTTTGAATTATTTAAAAAAAATCCATATATTTCAAATGTTATTTTAGATAAGCGATTATCAAGATTAAATTTTATCTACTTATATTCATTAATGAAAAATATTAAGAAATACAAATTTTCTAAAATCTATGATCTTCAAAACTCTAGCAGAACATCATTTTATAAAAGAATATTATTTCCTGAGGCTACAAAAGATACATGGTCATCTACTGAAACCACTTTACCTGAAGGAATTACAAAAGACGATTTTGATAAAGACTCAGTTTTGTCTAGGTTTGATCATCAATTAAAAAGTTCTGGAATTAACACAAGCCACACTTTAAAACCTGATTTTTCATGGAGTTCAACAGATATATCTCAAATAAAAAACTATTATCAATTAGAAAAATATATTGTTCTTTTTCCTTTTTGCTCAGCTCATTTAACATCAAAGAAATGGCCTTATTATAATGATTTAATTTCTATGATTAATGAAAAATTAGAAAATAAATTTAAAGTAGTTATTGCGCCAGGCCCAGGTGAAATTAAAGATGCATCAAGTATTAATGCGCTTTGTGTTTTAGATAATGATAAAATTTTAGATATTTCTCAATTGGCAGCGTTAATTAAAGATAGTTCATTTGTAGTTGCTAATGATACAGGACCTGCACATATGACAGCTCATTTAGGTTCTAAAGGAATTGCATTATTTGGATCTCATACAACTCCTTTTAAAGTTAGTATTGAAAGAGAAAACTTTAAAGCTATACAAGCGCCAGAGCTATCAAAGCTTTCAGTAGAAAAAGTTTTTGAAAGATTATCTGATATTACTTCTTAATCTTTTCTAGTACTCTTAAAATTATAGGAACAGTGAAAAGTATAAAAAGTAATCTTATTATATGATGAAATGCGACAAAATCTGGATCTAGATCAAAAGCAATAGCTATAACAGCTACTTCATAAATTCCACCAGGACTAAAAGATAATATTAATGTTAAAATATTTGTATCAACAAAAAATGTTGCAACATAAGCTGCTATTAAACCTAGTAATACTAATATAGTTGTAGCAACTATACTATGAAGTGAGTTGTTAGCAATTTCTTTAACAGTTTTTTCAGCAAATCTGCATCCGACAGAAGCACCTAAAATTAAAAGGCAAAAATTAATTGATGCATCAGGTAATTTGTATGAAGCAATATCTATAATTTGTAATAATCCACTAGCAAACAATGTTCCTGATAATAAAGCTGCTGGAACTCTAATTTTATCAAAAATAAAAATAAAAAATAAAGATGCAATGATAAGTAAAATTAGATTTAGATGATTTTGACTCATATAATCAAATTTATCTAATAGTAATACTTCTGAACCAGTGTTGTTAACAATAATAAATGGAATAACAGTTATGATGATAAGCAATCTTATCAAATGTGAAGTTGCTACTTGTGACAAATCTGTTTTTTCATTTTCTGCTAAAATCATTAATGGACCTAAAGCTCCTGGTGCAGCAGAAAATATTGAAGCTTTTTCACCATAACCTGAAAATTTTTGAAGATATTTCGATACAATCAAAATACAGATGATTATATAGATAAGCATTATTACTGATGTCCAAATCCAATTAATCATCTGATTAAATAGGTTCTGATCAATGTAATTACCAATATGAAGTCCAAGGATAATTAAAATTGAACTTAGAGCTATTTTAGGCATTACAACTTTTAACCCAGCTAATGCAGCAATAGATGTCACAATCATTGGACCTAACATCCAAGCTAAAGGAATGTTAAAATAGTCAGCTATAATTGCACTAGGAATTGAAATTAAGATTACTGAAATAAACTTTTTAGAGAGAAGTTGTTTAAAGCTTGAGTAATAGAAAATAACCTTTGACTTATTCATAGTCAGTTCTTCTATCATCACTTTGAAAAAAAATAACAGAAAAGAAATTAACTAATAAAGTGAACTTTAATTATTTCAATTAAAATTTATTATTAATTAATACAGAGTTTTATTCCAATAATTAGAATCAATCATTAGTTGAATAATGATATTATAAGTTGCATTAATTTATAGAGTGTAATTTACTTTGTTTTTAAAATAGAGAGGAAAAAATAATGAAAAACTTAATAAGAATAGTTTCAGTATTATTCTCAGCAATTCTGTTATTCTCAGTAACCACAACTAGTTCAATTGCGATTGATAAAATTCACTTCGTAATTGGTGGTGGTGCTGGTGGTGGTTGGGATGGAACTGCTAGAGGTACTGGAGAAGCTTTAACAAAAGCTGGTATGTTAAAAAGTGCATCATTTGAAAATATGTCAGGTGGTGGTGGTGGTAAAGCATTAGCTTTCATGATTAATACAAAACCTGCAAATACAGTTTTAGTTCAATCTACACCATTAGTTTTAAGATCAATCACTAGACACAAAGGTTATGTGAGTGGAAGTGGTACTTTATCTTATAAAGATGTTGTGCCAATCGCTGGTGTAATCGGTGACTATGGTGCAATTGCTGTTGCAAAAAACTCACCTTACAAAAACTTTAAAGATGTAGTTGATGCATATAAGAAGAATCCAAGCTCTATCAAAATGGCTGGTGGATCAGTAAGAGGAAGTATGGACCATTTAATTGGTGCTTTAGCTTTCCAAGCTGCTGGTGCTAATCCAAATGATGTAGCTTATATTCCTTACGATGCTGGTGGAAAAGCGTTAGCTGGGCTTTTATCTGGAGAGACTCAAATTATCTCTACAGGTTTAGGTGAATTAATGGGTGCAAGAGACCAAGTAACAATTATTGGTATTACTGCTCCTTCAAGAGTTTCTGATGCTCCAGATGCACCAACTCTAAAAGAACAAGGATATGATGTACAATTTGTTAACTGGAGAGGATTTTTTGGCCCTCCAGGTATGAGCAGTGCAGATAAAAATGCAATTGCTAAAATGCTAGGCGATGTACAAAAAACTTCTGAATGGGAAAATGTCAGAGCAAGAAATGCTTGGGTTAATATTTACAATCCAGGTGACAAGTTTGTATCTTTCTTAGAAAAACAAACAGAAGAAATGACAGCTCTTATGAAGAAATTAGGAGTTATATAATCTTTAGGGTTATTTAAAAATTAGAGCAGTGAATATAAATACTACAAAAATTATATCACTGCTCTTTTTTATTTTTTCAGCATTTTATTTATATACTGCTTACCAAATTCAAGTTTTTGCATTTGATGAAAATGCACCTTTTAATGCCAGAACCTTTCCAATTTACTTGGGTTATGCTGGTTTATTTTTTTCAGGATTAAAATTAATTTTACCAGATCCAAATACAATTAAAGTAGAGCACAAAACTTTAGAATATAAAAAAACAGGAATTTTAGTTTTAATTGCAATTATTTATGGAGCAACCATCTTAAAAGTTGGTTATTTTTTAACGACTTCTCTCTTTTTAATGGGCTCATATTATTTTCTAGGTGAGAGAAGATGGGTATTAATCTTTATGCTGTCTTTTCCATTTGTTGCAGCATTCATGTACTTATTACATGGTGTTCTTGAAATTTATCTTAGAGATCCATTTTTAAAGTTAATTGGAGTGATGGGATGATTGAAGGAATTTTAATTGGTTTAACAACAGCACTTACGTTTCAAAATATATTTATGGTAATGATTGGTTGTTTTTTTGGAACAATTATAGGAATGTTGCCAGGCCTTGGACCAATGACAGCAATTGCGTTAATGATTCCAATTACATATGGTTTTGATCCAGCAACTGGATTAATTTTAATGGCCGGTGTTTATTATGGTGCTGTATTTGGTGGATCAACTTCTTCAATATTATTAAACGCACCTGGTGTTCCTGGAACTGTTGCAACTTCATTTGATGGTTATCCAATGGCACAACAAGGTAAAGCTGGAAAAGCATTAGCAATAGCTGCATGGAGTTCTTTTGCAGGTGGAACACTTGCTGCAATTTATTTATTATTTCTAGCACCGAGTTTATCAAAAGTTAGTTTATCTTTTAGATCACCAGATTATTTTGCTTTGATGATTTTAGGTTTAACAGCTATCGCTGCTTTTTCATCTAAAGGTCAATTTATTAAAGCAATGATGATGGTAGTTCTTGGCTTAATGTTAGCATCAGTTGGTCAAGATAGTTTATCAGATATTACAAGATTTACATTTAATAATATGAATTTAACAGATGGGATAAGTTTTGTTCTAGTTGTAATGGCAACATTTGCAATGAGTGAAGCTTTAACTATTATTTTAAAACGTAATGATCCCACAGCTGCTGCAAAACAAGTATCCTTAACCGAACTAGGTTCAATTAAGATTGATAAAGAAGAAAGAGCCAAGATGTTAAAAACTATTCCCCGAACATCTATTATTGGATTTTTAATTGGTGTATTGCCAGGAGCAGGCGCTACTATTGCATCTTTTCTAGCATATGGAATGGAGAGAAATTTAGTTAATGATAAAGAGAAAGAAAAATTTGGAAAAGGTAGTGTTCATGGATTAGCTGCACCTGAGACTGCAAATAATGCAGCGTGTTCTGGTGCATTTGTTCCATTGTTAACTTTAGGTATACCAGGAAGTGGAACTACTGCTGTAATGTTAGGTGCTCTATTAGGCTTTGGTATTCAACCAGGTCCAAGACTTTATATGACTAACCCTGAAATATTCTGGTCAGTTATTATGTCAATGTATATTGGAATGGTAGTATTACTTATTTTAAATTTACCTTTAATTCCTTACATAGCTAGAATTTTAGCTGTTCCAAAAAATTATTTAATTCCACTTATATTATTTTTTTCAATTACAGGAATTTATGTAATGTCATTTAATAATTTTGATATCTATTTGATGATCGGAATTGCTGTAGTTGCAACTTTTATGCGCTTATACGATTTTCCAATGCCACCTCTTATTTTAGCTTTTGTTCTAGGAGGACTGATGGAAGAAAATTTAAGAAGATCTTTATTATTGAGTGATGGTTCATGGACGTTTTTATGGGATAGAACTCTTACAGCCTGTATATTATCTACAACAATTCTTATTGTTGGATGGCAAATTTATAAAACAATTGCTAAAAAAAATTAAGATTTAATATCAACTCTTTTTCTAATTATCTCTTTATCTAGTTTCATTTCCCTATAAGAGATTATTAGAACTCCAATAAATATTATACTTGCGCCAATCCAAGTATAAGCATCTGGAATTTCATCAAACACATAATATCCAATAATTGATGCAAAAACTAAATTTAAAAAAGAATAAGGTTGAGTCATACTTACATCCACTAGTTTAAAAGCATGGTTTAGTGTTAAGTGTAAAACTGTTCCACAAATAGCTGATAAAACTAGGTAAATAAAAGTTTTTAAACTAGGCATTTCCCAAAAAAATAAAACAATAAAGAAACTAAGTATGCTCATAAAAATAGACTGATAAGCTAGAATAGTAATTGCACTATCATCTTTAGAAATTTTTTTAGTTATAATTATATTAATTGACCAAAGTAATGCTGAAAATAAAACCATATATACCCCAATAGAAATATCAATAAAACCAGGACGAATGATTACTAGCATTCCGCTAAAACCCAGGATTAAAGCTAAAGTTCTATAAATATAAATTTTCTCTCCTAAAAAAAATACCGCAAGTATTGTTACCATTAAAGGTACAACAAAAGAAATTGCAGTGAGTTTTTCAATAGGAAGCAATACTAAAGCTGAAAAATATAAAAGCATTGCTGGTAGACCAAGTATTGCTCTTAAGAAATGTTTTTTAAGATGAGGTGTTTTGAGAACAGCATCTTTTTTTTTAATTATGTAAGGTAAAATAATTACTAACCCTAAAAAAAATCTAAAAAAACCAGCCACATAAACATTTACATCTTCTTGAGCTATCTTTAAAAATGAAAGCATAACAGTGCCAAAAAAAACAGAAATGATGATTAAGAAAATTGCTAATTTATTATTGGACATTAATAAATTACTATAAGTATAACTGAGGTATAAACAATCTTAGTTTAAGATATCTTTATATTGTTCAACAATATTAGACCAATAGAACTTTGAGACAAAATTCTTTGCATTCTTTCCATATTCTAAATATTTTTTATTTTCTAGCATTAAATTAATTGATGAATAAATTTCATCTAAATTATTCCCATCACAAATTAAACCAGTTTTTTCATGATCAATAGCGTCAGATGCTCCACCATCTTTACCACCAATTGATGGAATGCCATACTGAGCAGCTTCTGTATACGCTATACCAAAACCTTCTACCGAAGATTTATGAATAACAGAAGGCATTACAAATATATTAGATTTAGCAATTAAAGCATTCTTTAAATCATCACTTATGTCATTAAAAAACATTACTTGAACCTCAAGATCTAATTCTTTAACTAAGCTTTTAATATTATCCTCTTCATCACCATAGCCAATACAAATGTAGACTATATCAGGATATATTTGTTTTAGATTTCTTAAGGACATAACAATTTTTTCATGATTTTTTCTTTTATCAAACCTTGAAACTGTAATTAATCTTGGTGATTTAACACTAAGTAAACTTTCTACTTTATCTAATGATTTTTGATCTACATTTTTTATAGGATCTATTCCTGGATTAATAATTATAATCTTTTCTTTCTTTATCCCAATTTCTATAGCTAAATTTTTTGTATATTCTGAATTTGCAATTACTTTTTCAACATTATCTAAAACTTTCACAATACGCTTATTAATACTCGATCCTTTATTGTGATTAATTTCTTTTCCATGAATTAGGCAATATTTTTTTTTATCATTTTTTAAATGCTCTAAACTTTTCCAGTGATCTGCAATAACTCCTTCTATTTTGTTACCTTTAACAAACTCATCTATTAGATATGCTTTTCTATATTTTCTAAGTAATTTGGGACCACCAACTCTTTCTATTGAAAAAGACGCTTGCTCATCAAAGTTTTTGTGATTTTCTATATAATCTGCAAATACTTTAATCATATAGTTCTTAGATAATTCTCTTGAAAGACCCCACATTAAGCTTTGCATGCCGCCAAGCTCTGGTGGAAAGGATCTAGTAACAATTAAATACATTAATCATACTTCCATTTAATTCCACATCCTGCACTTGGAATTTGTTCACGTGGACCATTATTGGTTTCTGCAATCTGTTTCATAGCTTTTAATAAATCACTTTCACCATCGTTAACTGGTACAAATTTTTTCAATTCTCTTAATCGACCTCTATATTGAAGTTCAAGGTTCTTATTATAACCAAAAAAATCAGGTGTGCACACAGCATCATATGATTTTGCAATTTTTTGAGTATCATCATGTAAGTACGGAAACGTAAATTGATTATCATTTGAAAATTTAATCATATTTTCAAATGAGTCATCTGGATAATTGACAAAATCATTTGAGCATATTGCAACTGAATTAATTCCAATTTTATTTAATTCATTGCAATCTTCAACAATTTCTTTTGTAACTGCTTTTACATATGGGCAATGATTGCAGATGAACATTATTAAGGTTCCATTTTCACCCTTGATATCGTCTAAAGATAGCATTTTATTTTCTGTTGATTTTAATTGAAATGGTAAAGCTTTCTTACCAAAATCACATATTGGAGTTTGAACTGGCATACTGTAATAATATATAAATTATGTTTTACGATTTAAAAGATAAAAAACCACAAAGCTCTAGTGAAAATTGGGTAGCACCGAATGCAACTATAATTGGAGATGTAACTTTAGAGAAAAATAGCAGTATTTGGTTTAATGCAGTATTGCGTGGAGACCTTGAAAATATTCATATTGGAGAAGGTTCTAATATTCAAGATGGAAGTGTTTTGCATACAGATCCTGGATATCCATTAAAAGTTGGAAAAAATGTAACTGTTGGTCATTTAGTTATGCTCCACGGATGTACCATTGCAGATAATAGTTTAATTGGTATTGGAGCCGTAATACTCAACAACGCTAAAATTGGAAAAAATTGTATCATTGGTGCTAAAGCTCTAATTACTGAAAATAAAGAAATACCTGACAATTCACTAGTAGTCGGTTCACCAGGTAAAGTTATAAGAGAAGTAACTGAAGATGAAAAAAAAGCAGTTCTAGAAAATACTAAACATTATCAAGATAATTGGAAAAAATATTCAAAATCTATATTTTAATAGTTATGCCAACTTACACAGTTACAAATTCAAACTTTAATCTAACATCAAAACAACAAAAAAATTTAGCTGAAGGAATAACTAAAGTTCATAATATCGTTACAGGAGCAAATACATACTTTGCTCAAGTAATTTTTAATAAAACAAAAAAAAATAATCATTTTATGGGTGGAAAAAAAGTCAAAGAGCCCTCATTATTTTTACATGGTCAAATTAGAGCTGGAAGATCTAAAAAAATAAAAGATAAGTTAATTGTTGATTTAAGAAATGTTTTAATTAAAAGATCTAAATTAAATGAAACTCAAATTTGGGTTTATATTGTAGATTTACCACCATCACAAATGATTGAATATGGTGCAGTTTTACCTGAGTCAGGTAAAGAAAAAGAATGGTTTAAAAATTTGTCTACAAAATTGAAAAAAAAACTATCTAAACTTGAAAAATAAACAACAAAAGGAAGGAAAATTAGAATGTCAGCAGGTTATGTAATAGCACAATTAAAAGTAACAAATCCAGAAAACTACAAAGAGTATGTAGCTAAAGTTAGTGAGGTGGTTAAAAAATTTGATGGTGAATATCTAGTTAGAAACGGAGAATACCAAGTAGTTGAAGGTGAAGATAATTTTCCAAGATTAGTAATCATTAAATTCCCAACTTACGAAAGAGCATTAGAGTGGTATCATTCAGATGAGTACAAACCTGTTAAAGATATAAGATTACAAAATTCTGAAGGTAGCAATATAATTATAAAAGGAATTTAATTAATTTAATGGCCTATCTATCCCAAAAAGAAATAGATTTATATTCAAATAAAATTTTAGAAGATTATGATAGCAAAAATCCTAGTGCAGTTTTTAAAAATAAGATCGATTTAACTAATGAAGATGCCCTTCTTATCCAATCAAATGTTGCACAATTAAGAAAAAAGAGAGGTGAAGAGATTATAGGTTATAAAATTGGATGTGTTTCTAAAAATACTCAAAAGAAAATGGGATTTAACCAACCTGCTTGTGGCTATCTTTGGAAAAGTGAATTGTATCAAAGTGGAATAACTTTAAATAAAAAAGATTATACAAACCCTTCAATGGAAGCAGAATTCGGTATTATTTTAAATCGAGATATAAAATCTGAACTAGCTTCTTTTGAATATATATTACAATCTATTGAAGGAATTTATCCATTAATAGAAATTCATAATCTAGTCTTTTATGGAAACGAGCCATATGGAGCAGAACTGCTTGCTAATAATGCAATACATGCTGGTGTTGTTTTAGGTTCTAAAACAAAAATGACCTCAGATAAAATTGAAACAGATCTTAAACTTATTTATGATCAAGAAGTAATGGATACTTGGAATAATAAAATTTGGCCAGCAGACATGTTATCAGAGTTAAATTGGTTAATTAAAGAGCAAGCTAGAAATAATAACTATCTAAAAAAAGGTGATTTAATTCTAACAGGAGCTTATGGGTTTCCAGTTCCAATAAAGGATAAAAAACTAGTAGAAGTGACTTCATCAGCGTTTGGAAATGTAAAGGCTACTTTTGATTAAGGGACTAACCAATAATCTTTATTATTTTCTAAATCAAATCTAGCTCTACGATGACCCTTCGCAGCTAGATAAAGCCATTCCATACTTTTGATTTTACACTGAATAACTGTAAAGTTTTTATAACCATCTTCACTTTGTTTTTTAGTGTAATCAAAATTATCAAGCTCAGGTTTTAACCCTGAAGTTGGAATATTACTCTCTGTTCCAGGACCATTATCAACTAAATAACATTTTCGAGATATATGCTGTGTCTTGGACCAAGACTCTTTTGTTATTTCATTTTCATGATTAATTATACATTCAACTTTTAACCTAACTTGAATCTTTTCTTCTTTATCATAAAATAACATTGCAGCATTATTGTTTGCTTTTAATTTATCAATTTTATCTGATCTAATGTCACTATGGTATTGAACAAGATAATTTATTTGATCAGATTTTCTAAGAACAACTATTCTTCCATCTAAATCATTTTGATTACCACAAATAAATACAGGTATTCTAAATGGAGAACTTCTGTCTTTAACAGCATTATCAAACATAGACCAAATTTTTTTTTTGATCTCTGCAAAATTTTCGTAGTATGCTACTTGCATACTTGATTACTTACTCAATCTTCGAATTAAACTTGAAGTATCCCAACGATTACCACCCATATCTTGAACTTCACCATAATACTTATCAACTACTTCTGTTACAGGTAATAAAGAGCCATTATTTTTAGCCTCTTCCATTGCAATCTTTAAATCTTTTCTCATCCAATCGACTGCAAAACCAAATTCAAACTTATCATCAATCATTGTTTTGTATCTATTTTCCATTTGCCAAGACTGTGCGGCACCTTTTGATATAACTTCAATTACATCTTCCATATTTAAGCCAGCTTTCATTCCAAAATTGATGGCTTCAGATAATCCTTGAACTAACCCTGCAATACAAATTTGGTTAACCATCTTGGCTAATTGACCGTTACCTGCACCACCTAAAAGCTTCATTTTTTTGCTATAACAATCTATTTTATCTTTTGCTTTATCAAAATCAGCTTGATCACCACCAATCATTACTGTTAATGCACCATTTTCAGCACCAGCTTGACCACCTGATACAGGTGCATCTAATGAACCAAATTCATTTTTCTTTGCGTAATCATAAATTTCTCTCGATATTGTTGCGGATGCAGTTGTGTTATCAATATATATGGCACCTTTTTTAATTGTTTTAAAAATTCCATTTTCACCAAAAGTAACTTCTCTTAAGTCATTGTCGTTTCCAACACAGGTAAATACAAAGTCAGCACCTTCAGCAGCTTTAGCAGGAGTATCAGCTTTAGATCCTTTATATTCAGCTATCCATTTATCAGCTTTAGCAGCTGTTCTATTATAAACAGTTACATTGTGGCCAGCTTTTGATATATAACCTGCCATTGGATAACCCATGACACCAAGACCTATGAAAGCAACATTACAACTCATAATTTTTTATTCCTATGTTTAATAGTTTGAATTTTAAAGTAATTTTATTTGGTTTTATCTTTACATTTTTTTCAAGTTTTGGACAGAGTTTTTTTCTAGGGCTATTTAACCCAAGCATTCGTGAAACACTTTCTATCTCACATGGTCAATTTGGTACAATTTATGCTTCTGCAACACTCTTAAGTAGTTTTATTTTAGTTTGGGTTGGAAAAAAAATTGATGATATGAATATTGTAAAATTTGCATCATACGTTGTTATATTGTTATCTATTTCTAGTTTTTTATTTTCTCAAATTTCATCAATAATATTTTTATTTTTTGCAATTTTTTTAATGAGATTATCAGGGCAGGGATTGATGTCACATACTGCATCAACAACTATATCAAGATATTTTGAAAAAAGTAGAGGAAGAGCATTAAGCACTTCATGGTTAGGACTTTCTTTTGCAGAATTTGTTATGCCTTTATTTATTGTATTTTTACTAACATTTATTGAATGGAGAAATATATGGATCTCAATTTCAATTTTAATAATTCTAATTCTTCCTATTGTTATTTTTTTAACGGTTAAAAATATTAATTTAGATACTAGAGAAAATTCAATTTCAGATAAAAAAATTAAAAATAAGATTAAACAATGGAAACGAAGCGAGGTTCTAAAAGATTATAGGTTTTATATTATATCTTTTAACATGTTAGCTATGCCATGGATTGCTACTGGCTCATTTGTTTATCAGTCATTTATTTCTTCATCTAAAGGTTGGGGACCTTATGTAATTGCTCAATCTTTTATGGTCTATTCTGTATTGTCTGTAATTACATTATTTTTTTCTGGATTTTTAATTGATAAATTTAGTAGTAGGAGACTGCTAATTTATATGAATATCCCACTTATTTTTTCAGCTTTTGTACTCTTTTATTTTAACAATCCAATTTCATCATTTGTTTTTTTTGGTTTTATTGGAATATCCAATGGTTTTGCAAATGTTTTGGGATCTTCTACATGGGCTGAGATTTATGGGGTTAAATATATTGGCTCTGTTAAAGCCTTAACTACCTCACTAATGGTGTTTTCTACAGCTTTTGGTACAGCTTTGTTCGGAATATTGATAGATAATGGTTTTTCCATAGAGCAAATTGCACTAATTTCAGCCACCTATATATCTATTGCTATTATCTCATTATATTTAATTAGAAATAAGCTTAATCCTGAATATCTTTAAAAATTCTCCTTGATTTATTTAATCTCACTGTATAGATACTGCGCATGGCTAGAGTAACTGTAGAAGACTGCATAGATAAAGTAGAAAGTCCTTATGAATTAGTGCTTGTCGCTAAAGAGAGAGCAACTCAATTAAATTCTGGAATAGAGCCAACAATTGAAAGAGATAATGATAAAAATACAGTTATTTCTTTAAGAGAAATTGCAGAAGAAAAAATTAAAGTTTCAGATTTAACTGAAAGTGCTGTTTATAAACTTAGAAAACATGTTGAACAAGTTGACGATGGTTCAGAGGATGATGAAGAAATAGGAGATGATTTTGAGAGTATGTACAAAGGTGAGATTTCAAAAAGTGGAACACCAATTTTACCATCTAAAAGAGCTAGAAAAAATCCAGAAAAAATTCAAGTTTCTCAAGAAGATTTAGCTGAGTTATCCGAAACAGCTAAACCAGATGTAGACGTAGCAGAAAAAGAAGAAACAATGAATGATCAAGGTGAAGTTTCTTTAGACGAGGTATCTGAAGCAGAAAATCAAGAAGTCGCTTCAGAAGATACTAATAACTAATTAGCTAAATTCTTTTAAAATTTTTTCCCTGTGTTCATCTAAATCAGGAATATCTCCACGAGTAGTTTCATCTTTATACGAAGACATTTTAATAGGATTACCTGCAAGTTTAAAATCACCAATAACTTTATGATAGGCTTTCACAATCATATTTCGAGATTGGACTTGTGGATTTTCTACAGCTTCTTTAATATTATATATCGGTCCACAAGGAATTCTTTCTTTTTCCATTTGACTTACCCAGTCAGTAGTTATTTTAGATGAAAGTTTATTCTCTATAATTACTTTTAATTCACCAATATTTTTTGATCTTGAAGAGTTAGTATTAAACTTTTCATCATTAAATATTTCAGAAATTTCTAAAACATTACAAAGTTTTTCAAATAATTTATCATTACCAGCAGCAATTATAATATGACTATCTTTAGTTTTAAAAGCTTCGAAAGGAGCTATAGATGGATGTCTTGATCCCATAGGTTTTGGAATTTCATTTTTTGATAAGTATCTAGCTATAGCATTTTCTAATATTGCAATTTGACAGTCCAACATTGAAACATCTATAAATGTTCCTTTACCTGTTTTTTCTCTGTCATAAAGTGCAGCGTTAATTCCAATTGTAGTAAATAATCCAGCTGTAATATCTCCAATAGATGTACCAACTCTTGTTGGTTCTGAGTTTGGTTGACCTGTTACACTCATCAAACCACCCATGCCTTGAACAACCATGTCATAAGCAGGTAATTCTTTTAAAGGACCTGTTTGCCCAAATCCAGAAGCAGATGCATAAATTAATTTAGGATATTTTTCACAAACATCTTTCCAGCCATAGCCCCATTTTTCTAACGTTCCAGGTTTAAAATTTTCAACCAAGATATCTGCTTTAGCTAGAATTTTATCAAAAATTTTTTTGTCATCACTATTCTTTAAATTAAGAGCAATACTTTCTTTTCCTCTATTAAGTGACATAAAATAAGCTGAATAGTCTTCAATAAAAGGTCCAAAATTTCTAGAATCGTCACCAACTTCTGGTGACTCTACTTTTATCACTCGTGCACCCAAATCTGACAACATCATTGTACAATAAGGTCCAACGAGTACTCTAGTTAGATCAAGAACTAATAGGTTTTTTAAAGGACCATCCATGTTTTTTATAAAAGTGTTTTTGTGTAGTATTGACTCTTATCAATAACTTTAATTTAATGCATCTCTTAAATAACAAATGAGAGGAATAATAATGTTTAAAAAAATATCTTTATATTTTACAGCATTAGTTTTAGTTTTATCTACAGTTGGTTCTGCTTATGCGGTAACGTTAAAAGCAAGTCACCAATGGCCTGGTACTCCTAGAGCTGATGGATCATTTGACCCACGTCATGAAATGGTTCAAATCATTGCTGATGAAGTAAAAAAAGCTAATGTCGATATCGATATTAGAATTTACCCTGCTAAATCTTTATACAAACCTAAAGAACAATGGAAGCCAATGACAACTGGTCAGTTGGATATTTCAGCTTTCCCATTGGGTTATGCATCAAAATTTCACCCAGAATTTAGTGCAACTTTAATGCCAGGAACTGTAAAAAATCATGATCATGCATTAAGATTTAATAAATCTCCAATGATGACTGAAATTAAAAAAATCATTAATGATGCTGGTGTAGTTGTTTTATCTGACGCTTGGTTAGGTGGTGGATTTGCATCTAAAACTAAATGTATTAAAAATCCATCTGATGTTAAAGGACAAGTAATGAGAGCAGCAGGAAAAGCATTTAACCAAATGTTAGAAGCTGCAGGAGCTGGTATACAAAGTATGCCTTCTTCTGAAATTTATACTGGTCTTCAAACAGGTGTATTAACAGGTGCAAATACTAGTTCAGGAAGTTTTGTAAGTTACAAAATTTATGAGCAAGTAAAATGTGCAACACCTCCAGGAAAATTTGGTCTTTGGTTTATGTATGAGCCAATCCTAATGTCTAAGAAATCATTTGATGCTTTAAGTTCTAAGCAACAAGATGCTCTTATGAAGGCTGGAAAAGTAGCTGAAGAATATATGACAGCTCAAGTAGCAAATCTTGATAAGAAATTTGAAGATGCATATAGAGATGCTGGTGTTGAGCTTGTATATATGTCAGAAGCAGATCATGCTGCATGGATAGAAATTGCTAAAAAATCATCTCATAAAGCGTTTGCTGAGCAAGTACCCGGTGGTGCTAAGCTTATGGAAATGGCTTTAGCAGTTAAATAAAATAATATATAAAGAACCCCTGTTTATTATTTAAACAGGGGTTTTTTTTATGAAAAAAAGTTATTTAAAATTTTGTAATTTAACTGCACAAGCTTGTGGTGCTTTTGCTGTTGGGGCATTAATTTTGTCAATTTTAGTAATAGTTGAGCTTGTTTTTGAAAGATATTTTTTTCAACGTGCTATTACTTGGCAAACAGAACTAGTAACCATGTTACTTGTTGCATCTACTTTTATTGGAAGTGCTTATGTTTTAAGTGAAAAAGCACATGTTAGCATGGAATGGATTTATGATTTTTTATCAAAAAAAAACATCATAAAACTCAAGATATTCACATCATTTATTAGTTTAGGTTTTTTTCTAATTCTTTTCTACTTTGGGTTTTTAATGGTTGAAGAGGCATTTACTAAAAATTACACCACAGGAACTGTTTGGGATCCTCCTTTATGGATACCTTATTCATCTATGTTATTAGGATCTATCTTAATGATACTTCAATATATAGCTGAAATAATTAAACTTACTGATGAAGAGGATTTTAGATAATGGATCCTTTAATGATTGCTTTAATTGTTGCAGTTTTTACGTTGATTGTATTATTTTCAGGTATTCCAATTGCCTTTGGTTTAAGTTTTGTTTCGATAGCTCTACTAATCGCTTTCGAAGGACTTCAAATGCTTGATGTATTTGCAGAAACATTTTATGCAGGATTAAATTCATTTGTCTTACTTTCAATACCAATGTTTATTTTGATGGGAATGGCTGTTGCTCATTCTCCAGCTGGAAAAGATTTGTACACAGGATTAGATAGATGGTTATGGAGAGTGCCAGGTGGATTAGTTATTTCTAATATAGGAGCTTGTTCAATATTTGCTGCATTAAGTGGATCAAGTCCAGCAACATGTGCTGCTATTGGAACTATGGGTATCCCTGAAATGAGAAAAAGAGGGTACTCAGATCAAATCGCTACAGGTACAATTGCTGCTGGGGGAACCTTAGGAGTTTTAATTCCACCAAGTATAGTTTTAATAGTTTATGGAATGGCTACGGGTACATCTATAGGAAGATTATTTCTTTCAGGTGTAGTTCCTGGCTTTATGTTAGCAAGCCTTTTTGCAATCTGGGCATTAATACATAGTTACTTCATTGATAAAAATGCAGCTAAACTATTAAGAAATAGAAAACCACCAACATTAAAAGAAAAATTTGAAGTTCTTCCTAGAGTTTTTCCATTCCTTGCAATCATAATTGGTGTTTTATATGTGCTCTACGGAGGTGTTGCTACACCATCTGAGGCATCAGGTGTAGGTGCCTTTTTAGTTTTTGTCATGATTGCTGTTGTTTATAAAATATATCAACCTAAAAAAATTTGGAATATTGTTAAAGTCTCAATGAAAGAGAGTGTGATGATAATGTTTATTATTGCAGCCTCATATCTTTTTGCATTTACGCTATCACAACTTTATGTAACACAATCACTTGCTCAAAGTATGATTGAAATGAGTAGCAATAAATGGGTAATTTTTTTATTAATAAATATTTTTTTACTAGTAGCTGGCTTCTTTTTACCACCAGTAGCCGTTATTGTAATGACTTCAGCTATATTATTACCAGTAATAACCACATTAGGGTTTGACCCTTATTGGTTTGCAATAGTATTTACAATTAATATGGAAATAGGTCTAATCACACCACCTGTTGGACTTAACCTTTATATAATTAAAGGTATTACGCCAGATGTTAGTCTTTCTACAATTTTAAAAGGATCTATTCCATTTATGATGATGATGATTTTATCTATATTTATCCTATGTATTTTCCCCGAAATAGTAACTTGGCTGCCTGATAAATTGATGGGTAAACCTCTTGGATATTAAAAAAAAAATAAATAGAAAAATTTCAGTAGCACCTATGATGGATTGTACTGATAGACATGATCGTTTTTTCTTAAGATTAATGAGTAAAAACGTAATGCTATACACGGAAATGGTAGCAACAAAATCAGCCATTCATGGGGATAGGAAAAAAATCTTATCATATAGTCCTGAGGAAAAACCTTTAGCACTTCAGGTTGGTGGATCAAATAAAGAAGAATTATCAGAAGTTGCTAAAATTGCAGAGGACATGGGTTATGATGAAATTAATATTAATCTTGGGTGCCCAAGTAAAAAAGTTCAAAAAAATAAATTTGGTGCATGTTTAATGAAAGAACCTGATTTAGTTGCAGAATGTATTAACGCAATGGCTAATTCATGTAAAATTCCTGTTACAGCTAAAACTCGAATAGGATTTGATAACACTGAAGAGTTTGATTATTTAAATCAATTTATTCATAAAATGAGAGATGCTGGAGCAAAGACTTTTATTTTGCACGCAAGAAAAGCAATGCTTACCGGATTATCTCCAAAACAGAATTTAAGTATTCCTAAATTAAATTACAATATGGTTTATGATATTAAGAAAGAAAATCCAGAATTAGAAATTATTATCAATGGAGGTATTTCCAAAATAGAAGATATAAATAATCATTTAACTTTTTGTGATGGAGTAATGATTGGAAGATCAATCTATCAAAACCCATATTCGTTAGTTGAAATAGAAAAAGAAATATTTAAAACTAAAGACAACCCAACCCGTGAACAAGTTGCTGAAAAGCTTTTGGAATATTTAGATAAAGAAGTAAAACTAGGTACAAAAGTTAATCATATCATGAGACATACAGTAGGCTTATATCACGGACAAATTGGATCCAAAGATTGGAAAAGATACTTAAGTGATAATATGATGGCAAGAGATTCTGATTTTCAAAAAGCAAAACACATAATGACAATTGTGCAAAATAATGAAAAGGCTAATCAAATTAGCTCATAATGGAAAATATTAACTTAAACGAAATTATTTATTTATTATTTGTTTTAACAGTTGCCGCTTCAGTAGCGGGGTTTATGGCAGGTTTATTGGGTGTAGGAGGAGGAATTATAATAGTTCCAGCATTATATTATGCGTTTACAGTACTTGATTTTGATATTGTAACGAGAATGCACTTATCAGTAGGGACTTCCCTTGCAATCATTGTTCCAACATCAATAATATCTACTAAAACGCATATGGAATACAACACAGTTGATTTTAAAATGATTAAATCATTTGGAATATTCATATTGCTAGGTGTAATTTCTGGAACATTTCTAGTTGTGAATTTAAAAACACCCTCTCTAATATTATTTTTTTCAATTTTTGCTTTTTTAATAGGTTTGTTTTTTATCTTTTTAAGAGAAAAAATTGTTGAGAACCCAAAAAAGATATCAAATTTTATCAAAAATATTTCTGGTATTTTTATTGGTTTTGTTTCGGTGCCACTTGGTATCGGAGGTGGATCATTAATGGTACCATTTATGAGAATTTTTGGATATGATATTAGAAAATCTATCGGAACTGCAGCTGCAGTTGGATTTTTAATTGCAGTAAGCGGAACTGTTACAATGATTACGGGTGGAAGGATAATTAATAATATTAATGCCCCATACAGCTTGGGTTATATTAATTTATTAGGCTTTGCTGTTTTTGTTCCTGTTACAATGGTAATGGCTCGTCTAGGAGCTAAAGCAGTCTATAAAATAGATAAAAAAATCTTAAGTAAAATTTTTGGAATATTTCTTTTAATAGTATCTATTAGATCTTTTGTTGAATATTTTAATATTACATAAAAAAAGGCCCCGATTAACGAGGCCTTAATTTTAATTATTTAGAAATATATTATTAATTAGGTAACCAACTTTTCCACTTATTTGGATTGTTGTCTAACCACTCATTAACAACTTCTTTAACATCTCTTTTCTTGATATCCACTTCAACTAACATTGTAGATTGGTCTACATTTTCTAATCTCATTTTTTCAAAAAATGCTTTAGCTTTTGCGTGCTCTGCACTTGCAAATGTAGCTGGATTTCCATAATTCATGGTATAATCTTTATCCCAACCAGTTGCAGGCCATCCTTTAGTTCCACAATCTTTCCAGTTATTTGCTTCTGTGAATGTATCACCTTCACAAGTAGCATATTCTGGAAGTCCAACACCTACCATATCAAATTCACCAAAAAACCAATGAGGCGTCCATAAGTATAATAAGAATGGTTCTTTTCTCATGTAAGCTGCCTTAGCTTCTGCTACAGCAGCAGCTTCAGTACCAAGTTCATCAGCTTGGAAATCAATTCCTAAAAGATCAAGTCTTTTTTGGTCATGACAGTTCCATCCAGCTACAGGACATGCGATTAATCTTCCTTTATTACCTGACTCTATTGTAGCAAACTCTTTTTTATGTTTATTTAAATCTTTCCAAGTTTTAATTCCAAATTTTTCAGCTGCATATCTTGGGATCCAGTAATCAGACGTTCCGATAATTCCAGTAGTTCCTAAAAGGTCGACTGTTCCATCTCCTTTATAAGATTTTACAACTTTACCATCATAAATTAAATCTTCATTAAACATTACATCATCTGCTTCAGCATAACTTGGCCAACTTTCACATGCAAAATCTAACTCTCCTGCTGCAACTGCTTGCCATAAACCAGTCCCTGAAGGGAAAACAGTTTGTTTAACTTTATAACCCATTTCTCTTTCAAGAATTTGTACTGCAACTTCACAAGTAATTATTCCACCTGTCCAGTCAGCAATAGCGGCATGTAGTCTTTTACCAGCATTAGCTGTTCCAAAACTACCTATAATAAGCACTAAAGATAAAATTAGTGCTGATATTTTTTTTGATAACGTCATATTCTCCTCTTTAATTAATTAAAGAAGTATACTAATTCAAAAAATATGTTGATGTAAACTTTTAAATTATTATTTTTGCTTGTTTTTAATTGAATCAGGTGTGGTTTTTTGTCAACTAATGGCCCAATATAGGTTGTATTTTACTATTTTGGTTGAACAGGTATATTTCTATCTATGCCTTTAACAATTTTTTTTTCATGATCAAAAAATGGAAGATTGACGATATCTGCTTTGTGAGAACTGCCATCAGGTAACTCAATTGTTAACTCTCTACCAACCCAATCATTAGGTTGATAAAATCTTACATAGCCTATTCCCATTTGTAAAGTGGGTGACTGAATTCCAGCAGTCATATGACCAACAATATTTTTCCCATCCATGACTTTACTCCCAGAAACCGGGGTTTCAGTTTTACAAGTTAATCCAAATAAACAAGGTCTTTTATCTTTATCTAGTAATGCATCTCGTCCAATAAAATCACCTTTTTCCATGTTAACAAAAAATTCTAAACCAGCTTCAAAAGGGTTCATGGTTGTATCTATATCTGTTAAATTTCCAAAAATACCACCTTCAATTCTTCTTATAGTCATGGCACGTGTTGGTGAGAATTCCATACCATGAGGTTTTCCACATTTTACAAGATGATCCCAAAGAGCTAAGTGATCAGTTTTAAATCCATCTGAATAAATTTCATAGCCAAGTTCATTTGTAAATCCAGTTCTTGAAATATAAAGAGATTGTCCTCCAAGATCAAAAAAACCAGACCTAAAGTAAGGCATATTTTCATCTATTTTTCCATTAGAAGCAGCTTTCATTATTTCAATTGATGCAGGACCTTGAATTTGTAAGACACGAGATTTTGGATCAGAAATTTTAACATCGAAATTAGAAGTGTGAGCTAAAAGCCATTCTTCAAATGGACCATCAGCTTGAACGTACCAAAATTTATTTTCATTAAATTTAAACAGAACTCCATCCATAAAAATTCCTCCTTGAGGAGTACATGCTAAAGAATAATATCCACGACCTTCTTTAATACCTGAGACCTTTCTTGTTAGAACTTTATCTAAAAACTTTGAAGCATCAGGCCCTGATATTTCAATTGGTTTTTCAGGTACATCAAAAATTAAAGCTTTTTGTCTAAGTAACCAATATTTTTTAATTGGATCTTCTCCAATGCTCATAGCAAAATAACGTCCAGCATAAACACCACGTACCATTTCAGGACTGTTTGTTCGCTCTATAAAAGGAGACTCTTGAAATCGACGAGCACTAATTTTAATTGTATTTTTAAGATCTGATAGTTCTTGAAGATTTCCCATTTTTCTCCTTTAGTTAACTTAACGAAGCATCCGTTCTAATAATTTCAGGTGGCTCATGCGCTGTAATTTTTGGAAGTTTATTAGTATATTTTTCAACCTCAATAAGACAAGAATGCGCAATTGGTCCTTGTCCTAATTTTGATGTTCCTTTATCCACTGTTAAAACATTTGGATTACCATGTTTACAAATACTACCTGGCTCTTGTGGGTTTTCAGGATCATACCATGCTCCAGTACTAATTTGAACAACACCAGGCATAACTTTTTCATCAACTTTAACACCTGCAAGGCATGCTCCACGATCATTAAATAATTTAACGATGTCCCCATTTTTTAAATTACGTTGTGTTGCATCTATTGGATTAATTTTAACTGGCTCTCTATCTTTAATTTTAAATGATTTGCTATATTTTCCATGATCCATTTGACTATGTAATTTATTTTTAGGTTGGTTTGATATTAAGTGGAGTGGGTAAACTTTATCTTTTAAACCTAACCATTCACAGGGTTCTATCCACATTGGGTGACCACGACAATCATCATAACCAAAATTTTTGACTGTTTTAGAATATATTTCAATTTTACCACTAGGTGTATTTAGTGGATTTTGAATAGGATCTTTTCTAAAATCTTTAAGCATTAACGTAGGTTCTGAGGGATCTTTTATTTTAAACCATCTTTCTTCTCTAAATTTTTCATAACTGGGCACATCAATATTAGCTGCTGCAGCTCTTTCTGAGGTTTGCTCATATATCCATTTTTGCCATTCTTCCTCACTTCTACCTTCAGTAAACTGTTCTTCTACATCCATTACTCGAGCAATATTTTTAAAGATTTCATAATCATTTTTAGCCTTTCCATAAGGATCTACTAATTTTGACATAGAAACTACATAGGGATCTCGTGGTGTCATCATTATATCATCTCGCTCAAGTGGAGTTGTGCAAGGTAAAACAATATCTGATCTTTTAGCCAGTGAATTCCAACACCAATCATTTGAAATAATTGTGTCAGGTTTTTCCCAGGCTTTGACTAATCGATTTAAATCTTGATGATGATGAAAAGGGTTTCCTCCTGCCCAATATACTATTTTGGTATCAGGATATTCATAAGATGTTCCGTCAAAGTCAAAACGTTCACCAGCTTTTAATAATAGATCAGTAATTCTTGCAACAGGAATAAAGTTTTCAATTTCATTCTTCGCTTGTGGGAAAGCTGCACCTGGCAAAATTGTAAACTGTCCTCCAATGTGATTTGTTGCACTATAACCAAAACCGAAACCACCTCCTGGCAAACCTATTTGACCAATCATTGAGGCTAACATGATTGCCATCCAAAAAGGTTGCTCACCGTGATCTTGTCTGGTCAATGACCAGCTAACAGAAATCATCGTTCGTTTTAAAGCCATACGTCTTGCAAGATCTTTGATTTCATTGACTGATATGTCACAAATCTTTGCTGCCCATTCAGCACTTTTTTCTACACCATCACTAGTACCCATAAGATAGGGTAGGAAAACATCAAAACCTTCAGTGTATTTATCTAAAAAATCTTTATCACTTAAATTTTCTACATGAAGTGTGTGTGCTACTCCTAACATAAGTGCAGTATCAGTATTGGGACGCGCAGCTACCCACTGACCGTTTACTTCATCTAAAAGATCTGATTTTAAAGGACTAATGTTAACAAATTCTATACCTGCATTTCCTGCTTTGATTAAACTTTCTTTTTGATAATGATTTCCTGTTCCGCCTTGGCAAATTTGACTATTTTTAAGAGGAACACCGCCAAAACAAACAAAAAGTTTTGTATGTTCTTTTATTAAATCCCAACTAGTGCAAGTATCAAGATAAGCTCGATAACTTCCAAGAACATGAGGTATCATTGCTTCAGCAGCTGCAAAACTATAAGTAAATTTTGATCGAGTATAACCACCTATACAATTTAAAAATCTATGAAGTTGACTTTGAGCATGATGAAATCTCCCAGCACTTGCCCATCCGTATGAGCCTCCAAAAATAGAGGAGTTTCCAAAATTTTTACAAACTCTATTTAGTTCATCAGCAACCAATCGTTCTGCTTTATCCCAACTTACTTCAACAAAAGGATCTACACCTCTTAGGTGATTATTACTACCTGGACCATCTTCTAACCAACTTTTACGGATCATTGGTGCGCTAATACGAGTTGGTCCGTGTTGTATATCTAGAATTCCTGGAGCAATGGGTGAAGGATCTTTGTCATGTTCCCATCCTGTTAGCTCACTTACTTTTCCATTTTCTACTTTAGCTCTGTAAGTACCCCAATGAGAACTAGTAAGGGGTAGACCTTTAGCGCTGGCCATATTAATTTTTTGCTAAACCTAAAGCTACCCTTTGTTTTTTTGTGTAAGCAAGACTAATTTTGTCAATTATTATCGCTAAAAGAACAATAGCGATACCTGCAGCCAATCCTCTTCCTGTATCAGCTCTGGCTAATCCATTAAACACTTCTAGCCCAAGTCCTTTTCCACCAATTAAGGGTGTTACAATTTGCATTGCAAATGCCATAATTACAGTTTGATTAAAACCTATTACTAAACTTGGAACTGCTAATGGAAATTTAACTTTGTTTAAAGTTTGTAAAATTGATCCACCAAAAGATCTCGATACCTCTGAATAAGTTCCAGATACTTGAGTTAAACCTAATGCCGTTAGTCTGATTATTGGTGGTATAGAATAAATGACTGTTGCCAAAACAGCTGAAACTGTTCCTCCTCCAAAAAACATTAACACTGGTATTAAATAGCAAAAATAAGGAAGAGTTTGCATAGCGTCCAATACAACATCTTGAATATTTTTAAATCTATTGCTGTAGGATGCTATTATACCAAGTGGTACTCCAATTACAAAACACAATAATACTGAGACTAAAACTGATGATAATGTAATCATTGATTGAGGCCAAATTCCACAAGCTCCAATAAAAAGTAACAATAAAATTGAAATTAGTGCAAATCTAATTCCTGCAGTAAAGTATCCTATGCTTGCAAAAACAGCCAATGTATACCACCAAGGTGTATGAGTTAAAAACGTATCTAATGGACGTAACAGATTCAAATAAACAAAAGCTCTTAATCCTTTTGAAAATGCAATAAACCCCTCATCTACTGTTAACGAAGCAACAGCATTTGAGATTGGTTGTCTTATAGATAATTTCCATTCCTTTGGAAAACTCCCAATTTCATAAAAATTTGAGTCTATAAATGAAATGATAAATAAAATTATTAAAGAAGGGATTAAATAAAATCTTTGAACAATAAATTCTCCAATATCATTTGCAGTAGACTTATTAAATACCGAAGTTATTAAGCTAAAAATTAAGGCAATAAAATTTGTGGTTCTTATGCAAATAAAATCTATAATTTTACTCATAGTAAATAATGGCATTTCCAGGATTTTTGCGATTTGATACTTTTCCCAACTTTGAGGTAACAAATAAAATTTTTGTACATTGGATGGTAGTTTTTCATCTTTTTCACTACAAGCTTTACTAAATCTATCAAACATTATTGCCATTAATAATATACAAAAACCTCCCTCCATAGCCCAACCTACATCAAGTCTTCTTATAGCTTGCCAAACTTGACCGCCGATACCTTCGGCTCCAATAAAACAGGCTAGCACTACAAGTGCTAGGGCCATCATTATAACTTGATTAATACCCATCATAATACTTGGAAGAGACATTGGAATCTTGATTTTAAATAATAGTTGTAATTTACTTGACCCAAAAGATGTGGCTGACTCAACAGTCTCTTTGGAAACTTGCCTAATACCAGTGTTGGTTAATCTTATGATAGGTGGCATAGAATAAATCATAGTAGCCAAAATTGCTGGAGCACCTCCGATACCAAAAAAGAATACAGCTGGGAATAAATATACGAATGCTGGCATTACTTGCATAGTGTCTAAAATAGGTTTCATGAAATTTTCAAATCGATCACTTTGTGAACAAGCAACTCCTAGTACTACACCAAAAAAAACACATAATAATACAGACAGACTCATTAATCCTACTGTTTGAAGTGAGGCTTCCCACATGCCAACAGCCCCCCAAAAGTAAATAACGAAAGTTGAAAATAAACCTAATTTTAAGCCACCAGCTATAAAACAGGGAAGAATAATAATTGCTGCTATCAAAACCCAGGGCGAATCAAGTAAAAAATCTTCTATAAAATAATAAACACCCTTTATATAATTAGCTATAATTTTTGTGATCCATCTGTAATTTTTTTTAAGATAATCTTCACCTTCATTTACCCATGCAGTGAATTTAAATTCATCAGTTACAACTTTTGGAAATTTTGAAGGACCCTCACCTTGACTAGAAAGCACTAGAGCAACGACAAAAACAATCAAAATTACACCATATGTTATTATATTCTTCGACCGATTTGTCTTATTTATAGTTTCAACAACATTAGACATATTAATTGAGCAAATTAGAATAAAATATTTTACTTTTAAAGAAAAATATTGTCTATTTTAGTCTCTAAAATGATTAAAAATTAACTATGACCAATCAAAAAATTACTTGTTCTAATATCTGGAAACTATTTGGTCCTGACGAAAAAAGAATAATGAAAGATTTAGATCCAAATCTTTCAATTAAAGAAGTTCAAGAAAGTACAGGACATGTAGTTGCTGTAAAAAATGTGAGTTTTTCAATTGAAAAAGGTGAAACTTTTGTAGTCATGGGATTATCAGGAAGTGGTAAATCAACATTGGTAAGGTGTATATCAAGACTTATTGAGCCGACGTCTGGAACTGTAAAAATGGATGATGTTGATGTTACAAAAATGAATAGTAGAGAATTATTAGATCTTAGAAGAAACAAAATGAGTATGGTGTTCCAACATTTTGGTCTATTTCCCCACAGAACAGTAATAGATAATATTGCATATGGATTAGAGGTAAGAGGAAACAAAAGAAACGAAAGAATAGAAAAGTCAATGGAAGTTTTAAAAATGGTTGGTCTGGATGGATGGCAAAACAACTATCCTAGAGAATTATCAGGAGGTATGCAGCAAAGAGTTGGTTTAGCAAGAGCGCTCGCTGTAGATCCTGAAATATTAATTTTTGACGAACCTTTTTCTGCCTTAGACCCACTTATAAGAAGGGAAATGCAGGATGAACTTCTAAGTATTCAAGAAAAACTAAAAAAAACAATGGTATTTATTACTCATGATTTTTTAGAGGCAATTAAAATGGCTGACCATATTGCAATTATGAAAGATGGAGAAGTATCTCAAATTGGTACACCAGAAGAAATTGTTGCAAATCCAAAAGATCAATATGTAAAAGATTTTTGTGAAGATGTACCAAAATATAAAGTGTTGAGTGCTGCCAAGGTTATGAGAAAAGAATGTTGCTCTGATACTAAAAATTTTTATAATTTAAAAACAAATTGTATATTCGATAATTCTAAAATTGAAACTTTGATAGATAAGCTTGTTGATAGTGATAAAGCATTCCCTGTTGTATGCAGTGACACAGGGGATTTATTAGGAGAAATAGATCGAGCGATAGTCATGAAGTCAATGAAATCAGCTAGTTAATTTTTCTACTCACATTAATAGATTTTTGTTTAACATTATCTCTCCAAATAATTAACATACCTGCAAAAATAATTATGAGTACACCAGGAAATAATTGGCTCCATGGAGCTTCATTAAAGAAAAACCACCCAAGAATAAAAGATGATGGAATACCAAAGTATTCAAACGATGCAATTTTACTAGCTTCTATTAAACGGTATGAATATATAAAAAGTATGGCTGCTGTTCCACCCAAAAAACCTGTCAGCATCATTAACCAAAAATCTTTAGCGTTTTGAATTTCAGCATGGTTTGAAGTTAAGAAAAATAATATAGCTGCACCTAAAACATTAAAAATTAAAGTGTATAATTGAATTTTAGCAGTTGAATGTCCATCAGGAATATATTTTAAAATTATTACAGATAAAGCCCATGCCAGCGCTGTTAAAATAGGGAAAATTGAATAAATATTAAAAATATCACTTGTTGGTTTCATAATCATAACAACTCCAATGAAACCAATTATAACCGCAGACCATCTATAAATACCAACCCTATCTCTTAAAAAAATAATAGATAAAATCACAATAAAGAATGGCGATGAAAAAGTAAGTGTCATTGCAGTTGCAAATTTTAAATTGATAACAGAAATAAAAACAAATATATTCATTGCCAAGAAACAAAGACCTCTAAGAAAACTTAAATAAATAAATTTTTTATCTAAGTGTTTAAATACTAAAAAATGCTCTTTGGTGAATAAAAGTAATAAAAATAGAGGTATTATCGCTGCAGCATTTCTAAATAATGCTAATTGAACAATTGAATAATCATCTCCTAAAAACTTTATAACAACCATATAAAAATCAACACAAAGTACTGCTAATAACATGGTAGCTATTGCAAGATAAGTTTTTTTTAAATCAGATTTTTCAGTTAAGTTTTTCATTTAATTTTTTATAAAAGATTGTATAAACCTTACAAATAAAATGAATACTTTCAAACTAAATGAATCTGATATCTTATCTAATCAAGATTGGACATTCCCAACTAATATTGCGTATGGTCCAGGACGATTGAAAGAAATAGGAAAAATTTGTAATGATTTAGATATTAAAAACCCATTAATAGTTACTGATAAAGGAAGTCCAAAACTACCATTTATCACAAATATTCAAAGTTATTTAGCTAGCTCAAATGTTAAATCAGATTTATTTTTTGATATATCTCCTAATCCAAGAGAAGACGAAATATCAGTTGGTCGTAAAAAATATAAAGATGGAAATCACGATTCTATAATTGCCATTGGTGGTGGTAGTGCAATGGATGGAGGTAAATTGATATGCCTTACAGCAAATAATGACGTACCACTTAGAGACTTTGAGTTTGAACTAACTCCTCCTAAAATTAGTAAAGATAATCCTTTTCCAAAAATTATAACTATTCCTACAACGGCAGGAACAGGGGCCGAAACTGAAATTACAGGTATGGTTACTTATTTAAAAGAAGGAATGAAATTTTGTATGTGGCATCCGGATGTTAGACCATCGTTAGCCTTAATTGATCCAGAACTAACTATTGGACTTCCATCAAATTTAACTGCTTGGACTGGGGCAGATGCTTTAATTCATGGAATAGAAGGTTATTGTGTTCCTGGTTTTAATCCAATGTGTGATGGAGCAGCTTTAGAGGGGTTAAATCTAATTTCTAAATCACTGATTACAGCTGTAGAGGACCCATCAAACTTGCTTGCAAGAGGAGGTATGCATGTTGGTTCTTGTTTGGCAGGTATTTCATTTTTAAAAGGTCTTGGGTTAGTTCATGCAATAGCTCATATGGTTGGAGCTGAATATAATACACACCATGGTTTAACTAATGCAATTATATTACCAGTTGTTTTAAAATATAATCTTCCAGGTATGGAAGAAAAAGTTAAAAGAATGTCAGAAGCTATGCAATTTAAAGATCATTCAGTTGACGCATTCATTTTAAACATTGAAAAAATACTAGATAGAATAAAAATTCCAAAAAGTTTAAGTGAAATTGGGGTACCTGAAGATTGTGTAGATAGAATTGCGGAAAAAGCAATGAAAGATCAAGCATTTGCAACTAATCCAAAAATAGCAACTTTAGCAGAAGTTAAAGAAATGACACTGGCATCGATCAAAAAAGCTCGATAAAAGTTTCATTGAATGCTTGAGAATAAATCAATTTTAGAAATAACATCTCTAATAAAATCTAAAGAAATTTCAGCAAAAGAAGTTGTGGAGTTTTATCTCGAAAGAATAAAGAAATATAATCCTGCGTTAAATGCAATCGTACTTCAAAAAGAAAAAGAACAAATTTTTCATGAAATAAATTTAAAAGACAACGAAGATAATAAATCAAAACCTTTGTTTGGATTACCACTAGCTTGTAAAGATCTTTTTGATATTGAGGGAATGCCTTCAACATATGGATTTACTCCTTACAAAAATAATATTGCAAAAAAAAATTCTTTAATCGTTGATCGTTTAATTAACAGTGGAGCAATTATTATTGGAAAAACAAATACAGCTGAATTAGGTGTGGGTGGCCATACTACTAATAGACTTTTTGGCCCAACATCAAATCCTTATGATGTTAGTAAATCTGCGGCTGGATCTAGTGGTGGAGCAGGTGCAGCTGTTGCAGCTGGATTAATTCCTTTTGCAGATGGCACAGATATGATGGGTTCTTGCAGAGGACCGGCAGCATTTGCAAATATATATGGATTTAGACCAACAACTGGATTAATTCCAACAGATAGATCAAATGAAAAAAACTTAAGTAAATTACCAGTTTTAACTTCACCAGGTTGTTTTGCAAAAAACCCAATTGAAATGGCTGTATTGTTAGATTGCATAGTAGGCAGTGATCCATTGGACCCACTGTCAATTGATATCAATGGTTCTTTTAAAGAAAGCAAAATAACTGATAAGCAATTTTCAAATATTAAAGTCGGTTGGTTAAAAGATATGAATAATTCATATCAGTTTGAAAATGGAATAATTAATATGTGCGAGACTAAGTTAAAGGAATTAGAAAAACACAATATTTTAATAGAAAGTCTTCAACCGAAGATAAATTCAAATCATATGTGGGATAGCTGGACAACTTTTAGAGCTAAAAGTATTTTTGAAGATACTGAAAGTATGAATTTAAAAAATATAGAAGAGATGACCCCTCAAGCTATATGGGAATATAAAAAAGGAGCAAACATCAAAGATGATGACATTAAAAAAGCATTAAATCAAAAGAATGAATGTATTAAAGAAGTCGATGACGTTTTTAAAGGCTATGATTTTCTAATTTTACCTTCTGCACAAGTTTTTCCATTTGATAAAAATTTACAATTTCCGAAAAAAATAAATCATTTTGAGCTAGATACTTACCATAGATGGATAGAAGTTTTTATAATGTCTAGCTTAATGGATTTACCAACAATCACCGTACCTGTTGGATTTAATGAAAATGGAATGCCGATGGGAATGCAAATTATAGGTAAAAAATTTGATGATCTAAAATTAATTGCCTTTACAAAAAAATATGAAGAGATATTTAATTTCAGTAAAATTAAACCAGAATTAAGTAATTAATTATGAAAAGACACCCACATCACTTTAAAATAGCATTAGCTTTAGCGATATCAGCTGGTGCATGGGGCATATACTGGTTACCTCAAAGAATACTTGAAGAGGGTGGGCTAACTGGAGGATGGGGAACCATAGCTCAAATGATAATTGGAGTTATTCTTCTACTTCCCATTGCCATTTGGAGAAAAGCAAAAGGTAAAACTACAGGCTTTGAAATACCACTCACAGGAATTTTAATTGGAGGTGGGTTTATTTGTTATGCTTTAAGTTTTCTTTTAACTGATGTTGTGCGTGCATTGATACTTTTTTACATGACACCTATCTGGACAACAATTTTTGAAATTTTATTTTTAAAAAAAAGACCTGGTATTGAAAGAGTTTTAACATTAACTCTAGCTTTAGGAGGTCTATGGGTAGTTTTTAGTAAACAAACTGTCATACCTCTTCCAGAAAATTCAGGTGACTGGCTAGCACTTGCGGGTGGTGCTATATTTTCAGCTGGATTGGTGCGTCTTGAACTCATCAAAACTGATGGAGTGTTTCCTATAATTTTTTCATTTTTCTTTTACGGTGCTATATTTAATATTATTGCTGGATTTCTTCTAAAGGAATATCTTGGCCCAATACCACCAATTGAAGCTTTTTTTTCAATGGCACTATTTTTAGTTATTATTTCAGTATTTTATTTTATACCTACAGGGATAGTAATTTTTTGGTCTCCCAGTAAACTTGGTGCAGGTTTATGTTCAATACTTTTTTTATCAGAGATAGTTGTGGGTGTTATAACTTCCAGTATACTTACTAATGAACCATTTGGTTGGCGTGAAATTACAGGAAGCACACTGATTGTTATAGGTGGAATATTAGCTGTTGTTTTAGCGCCTAATAATAAATAAATGATTTTTAAAGAAAAACTAAAATCTAAATCTAAAATATTTCTTGATGGTGGCAACGGATCTGAAATAGCAAAACTGGGTGGCGATATGAGTCCAGCGTTTGCTGCACTGTCAACAATAAACTCTCCAGATATAGTTGTTAAAGTACATGAGAATTTTATTAATGCGGGATGTGATATTATTACAGCAAACACCTTTGCCACAAATCGACATAATCTAGATTGTCTAAATCGTGCCGATGAGACAGATAAATTTATTGTAAAATCAGTAGAGCTTGCAAAAAAAGCAACTATCAATACTGGAAAAGAAAATAAAATTGCAATTGCTGGAAGTTTATCCAATTTTTTTCCTTTAAAAGAAAATGAGTTTGTTCCAAATCCAAAATTTGTACCTTCATTTAAACAAGAAGAAAAAAATTACAAGGAAGCGGCAAAACTATTAAAAGAATCTGGAGTAGATATTTTAGTTTTAGAAATGTTATTAGATATTGATCATTCAAAAATATTATTAAATGCAGCATTGGAAACCGGATTACCAGTATGGGTTGGCTTAAGTTGTTGTATAAGTAAATTTGATAATAAGGTTGTGGGTAGAAATTTTAGAGCTGAAAAGGAAAAATCATTAATATATGATGAAAATAAATATAAAGAACAACCCAAATTTCTTCCTGAAGATAAAATTATTCCATTAGAGGAAATAATAAAGTCACTCACTAATATTGGTGGGGATGTATATGGTATAATGCATTCTTGGTTTAATGATTCAAATGAAGGATTAAAAATTGTTAAAGAAAATTGGAATGGACCTATAATGTTTTATCCTGAAATTCATAAATTTGACACTAGCACTCATGAAGCCATTATTACAACTACGGAAAATGAATTTGCTACTTCATTAGAAGAATTAATTGATGATCAAATACAAATAGTGGGTGGTTGTTGTGGTGTAAATGAAAATCATTTAAAAAGATTAATAGAAAATTTATCTGATTAAATAACCTTTTTATTTACAAATTTTCGTTATTAACAAGTTCTGATAAATTGTGATGAAAAAGTTGTTGTCTCAAGCATAAATAATAAATATTAGTAATACTTAAAATTAAAAAATATTAAATTTATGGGTTCAAACAAAATAGATGTAAGACGAAGTTTTATTTTTACACCAGGACTTAAACCTGAAATGTTTCCAAAAGCAATAGATTCAGGTGCTGATATGGTTTGTATTGAGTTAGAAGATGGAATAGCAATTAAAGATAAAGATGATGCAAGAAAAAATACAATAGAAGCTCTTAAAACTCTTGAAGTCAAAAGTGGTGTAGAATTAGTTGTTAGAATAAATTGTCAAAGAACTAAATTTGGTTTGTTAGATTTAGAGGCTTTTGTTTCTAGCAAAATGAACATTAAGTCTTTAATGTTGCCTAAAGTTAAAACGCCTGATGAAATAACTTTTATAGATGATTTGCTGACTGATTGCGGTTTAGATACTAATCTTCATGTTATCATGGAGACTAATGAAGCACTTGAAAGTATTTATGATATTGCACATTCTAGTAAAAGGATAGTTGCATTATATTTTGGTGGTGTTGATATGGCTGCAGAGCTTAGAGTTCCAAATGAGTATAAAAATTTGATATACGCAAGATCCAAATTAGTGCATGCCGGTGCTAGTGTTGGAGTTGATGTTGTTGATGTACCTTATTTAGATTTAGAAGATATGGATGGAATGAAAAAAGAAGCAGAACTTGTAAGAGATTTAGGATTTACAGGAAAAGGATCTATCCACCCAAAACAGATAAATATTTTAAATGAAATATTTACACCTTCTAAAGAAGAAATTAGTAAAGCTAAAAGAATTGTAGATCAATTTAATGCATCTGACACAGGATTAGTGGTAATAGAAGGTAAACTTATTGAAAAACCTGTGCTTCGAGAAATGCAAAGAAAAATATTGATAGCAGAAAAAATTAATCAAAGTTAATTTTTAAAAATTGCTATTAACTATTTTATCCAACATATTAATCATATCTCTTTTATAATTTTCATCAGTTCCAGAGTCTGTTTCAATAACTGAAAAGTAAGAGGCCACAATTCCATTTTTTAAATTAATTGCTAAAAATTGACCCCCGAGTCCTGAATGTCCAATCCAATCACCACATTTCATTGTAGAATTTGAATAGTATAAATATTTGTTTGTAGACAATTCCATGTATTTAGTTCCATTATTTTTAAGTGTTTCATCAAAAAATTTTTCAGAACCAACTTTTCTATCCCCAACACCATGACCTTTTCTTGAAAACAACAAGCCATATCTTAAAAAATCTCTAGAAATTAAACATCCTCCCCCAGATATCCAGGGCATACTAAATCTGTCTGTACCAATATAAAGTCCATCTTCAAATCCAGCAGCTTCAACTGCTTCTAAAACCCACTGACTTAGTTTTTTTCCACTTACTTTTTCCACCAAAAGACCAATTACATCTGTATTAGCAGATTTATAGTGAGATAAGTCTGATGAGTTTTTTAAATCTCTGTCTTTATTGGACTTAATTGTATTTAAAAACTCTTCTTGCCCCATTTTATCATCTAAATTAGCTGGCAATCTCCATCCATTAACTGGTTCATGTAAAAATGATGATGTATAAGGATCAGTATAATCTTCACTATAAGAGTTTTCAATATTCATATCCAAAACTTCTTGAATTGTAGCTGTAGCATAACCAGTTCCAATCTCTGGAAGATAATGAGAAATTTTTTGATCTAGATTGATAATTTTGTTTTCAACAAGCTCGCCAACAAATAAATTTGCAAACATCTTAGTGATAGACATTATTGTTTGTGGAGTTTCTTCATTAAAATCATCTGCATATTTTTCAAAAAGTAAATCTTGACCTTTTCCAACCACTAAAGAACAAAAGTATTTATGATTTACCATTTTTTTTACAGCTGGAATTTTTTCAATTTCTTGATTATAATTTTTTTCTAATTTTAGAACTAAGTCAGATCTATATAATAAACCGTACCTATTAATTTTGTGTAAATTTCTATAACCATCTCTTCGAGTTTCTGGCAGATACCATCTCGGTTTATTATCTTTTATAACAACTAGACTTGGATTTAATTCTTCTTTCAAATCTTTATCTGACATAATATGTACTAAACATTTTGATTTTTCTTTAATTTAGATATTGCTTTTATTTCCTCAACCCCAACACCACAACAGCCTCCAACAATCTGAGCTCCATCCTCTACCCATGATCTTGCTTTTTCTAAATATTCACTAGGGGTAATATTATCTACAAATTTCCAATGAGGTTTTTCATAATGGCCTCTATTTGGATAAGCACCCAGCACACCATTAAATTTTTTCTTTGCTATTTTAACTGCTTGACCTGTAACTTCGATATCAGAGTGTGCTATTAAGATTGGTCCTTTATGAATTTTACTAAAATTATTTATTGATGTTTCAAAATCTTCATAAATATTTGTGTCTGAATCAATTGTATCATTATACCCGAGCATCACTTTATTTGTTTTATCGTCAATTATACAAGATATTGATAACCATACTGGCAATTTTGACTCTTGCGAACATTCAATAATTGTCTCAACTATATCAGCTTGAGAAGACATAGCTTCTAATATGATTAGATCAACTCCTTCACCAGATAAAATTTTTAATTGTTCTTTAAAACCAGGTTTCATAGCTTCGGTACCAAATTTATATAAACTTCCGAAAGTTGAAACACTACCTGCTACAGCAATATCTTTATTCGAATTTTTAACTGCATCTTTTGCAATCTGAACACTTTTTTTATTAAACTCATTTATTTGATCTTCAAAACCATATTGTTTCATACCAATAGGAGTAGTTGCGTAAGTATTTGTAGTGATTATATCAGCACCAGCTAATATATATTCTTCATGAACTTTTTTTACTAAATCTGGACTTTCCACAGAGCATGTACCACACCATAAATCTTTATGCATTTTTGCTCCTTTTTTTTCAAGCTCAGCACCAATTGCACCATCTAAAATTATAGTGTCATTATTTTCTAATCTTTGTTTTATTAAATTATAGGTCATTAATTTTATGACTAGATGTTAGCAAAAACACAAATTTTATTACCATCTAAATCTCTAACATAAGAATAATATACTTTGGAACCTTCAGGTCTTTCACCTGGTCCTCCCTCACTTTTTCCACCAAGCTTTACTCCTAGCTCATGAAATTTTTCAACAACTTCTTTAGTGTCAGTAATAAAAGATATTTGAGTACCATTACCAAAATTTGCCTTGTCTCCATTAGCTGGTTTTGTTACATAAAACTCTATATTTTCAGGATTATTTTTTGATGCATAGGCAGCGTAATCATCTGATGTATCAACTCTTTTTAGATCCAATAAGTCTAACAGAGTATCGTAGTATGTAATTGATTTATTAAGGTCATTGGTTCCAACCATTACGTAACCAATCATTTTACTCTTGCCAATCTGTTACCGTTTTTACTTCCAAATATTCCTCTAAACCCCAAACTCCACCTTCACGGCCATTTCCAGATTGTTTAAATCCACCGAAAGGTGTTCCTGAGTCTGGTCCAATTCCATTAACATAAATAATTCCAGCATTTAATTTTCTTGATACTCTTTTTGCTTTTTCTTTATCTTCAGTTTGTAAGAAATTTCCAAGACCATATTCAGTGTCATTTACAATTTTTATAGCTTCTTCTTCTGTTTCAAATGGAATGATTGAGAGTACTGGTCCAAATATTTCCTCTTTTGCAATTCTCATATCATTTTTAACATCGGTAAAAATTGTAGGCTTAATAAAATATCCTTTATTCATTCCATTAGGTAGTTCAGGACCACCAGCCGCTAATGTTGCCCCTTCATCAATTCCACTTTGAATTAAATTAATAATTTTATCATATTGAGTTTTTGAAACCACTGGTCCGATATGATCACCTTTTTTATTTGAATGATCAACTTTTATTAAATTAGCCTCATCTGCAGCTTCTTGTACCGCTCTTTCATAAATAGATTTTTCGACCAACATTCTTGTTGGGGCATCACAAGATTGTCCAGAATTACTCATTACATTTCTAATTCCATCTCTAACTGCGTTAGGGTAAGAGTCTGCAAATACAATATTTCCACCTTTACCACCTAATTCAAGACAAACCTTTTTAATCGTTTCAGCTGCATTTTTAGATATTAATCTTCCAGCTCGAGTTGAACCTGTAAAGGAAACTAAATCAATATCTGGGTGACAAGAAATTTCTGTTCCAACCCCAACACCATCACCGTTGACTAAATTAAATACCCCTGGAGGAAACCCAGCTTCATCAATCATTTCAGCGAAAATCATTGCTGACAATGGGGCTATTTCGGAGGGTTTATGTATCATTGTACAACCTGTTGCAAAAGCAGGCACAACTTTTAAAGCTATTTGATTTATTGGCCAGTTCCATGGAGTAATAAGACCACAAACTCCAATGGGCTCATAACATATTCGATTATTTGATTCTGAATTAAATTTTTTATCAAATTCAAATTCTTTTAATCTTAAAATAAAATCTTCTAGATGTGATTGACCACTTGCAGTTTGAACATCTGTTGACCAATCCATTGGAGCTCCCATTTCCATTGAAATTGCATCAGCCATTTCACTATATCTTTTTTTATAAATAGATAATAATTTTTCAAGTAGACTAATTCTATCATCCTTAGAACTATCTTTCCAACTTTCAAAAGCAGCTTTTGCAGCAGCAACAGCATTATCCGTATCTTCTTTAGAACCCAAAGATATCACTGCACAAGTTTCTTCAGTTGAAGGGTTGATTACTTCTAAGTCATTAGGCTTAGTTGGTTTTACCCACTTACCATTGATATAAAAATTTCTTTTATCTAACATGATAGAACTAGTAGCATAAAAAATTTATTTTCTAAGCTTTTTTCTTAATCTGATGAATAATAATGTTAATTCTTTATGTAGTTAAAGGATTTTTTACATGTGATAAATTTAACATTTATGTAACAATTATTTGTGATAAGCATTATCGATGTTTAATTTCAAACAGATCATTTCTTCTATTGCTGATGCAGGAGAAAAACTTTTTAAAAAAAAAGTTATAAAAAAAAATGATTTAGAAACAATCTTATCTTTATGTGATGATTTAATTTCAAACAAAGGAGCTGCTTTTGGAATAGCGGTAGCAAGAGATATTACTGAGTTGTACCTCACTCTTTCTGATGAAAATAAGCTCTTATTTTTCAAAAAGATAAATCAAAAATATAAGCCTAGTTTTACAAAAGTTAATGAGGCAATAGAAATTTATCAAAAAAATCAAAACGAAAAAAATTTATATAATTTATTTAAAATTTCAGAGGGGGATAGAGGTGTTCTATTTAGAAGAATGAATATGGCTCCAAATGGAACTTCAATTATAGTTGGTCTAAGAGAAGATTTATTAAGAATTTTAAAAGATAATGCCGACTTAAAAGGGTTAGATGATGATTTAAGATTTTTATTTAGAGATTGGTTTAATCCAGGGTTTTTAAAACTAGAAAAAATTACCTGGGATACAAAGGCTGCAGTATTAGAGAAAATTATACAGTACGAACGCGTTCATCAGATAAAAGACATGAATGAATTAAAAAGAAGATTAGGTGAAGATAGAAGATTTTTTTCTTATTTTCATCCAGCTTTAGAAGATGAACCAATTATTTTTGTTCAAGTGGCGTTAACAAAAGGATTAGGTAAATCAATACAAGAGTTAATGAAACCATCAAGCAATGATTTAAAAGACGCTGACACTGCAACATTTTATTCGATAAGCAATTGTCAAGAAGGCTTATCGAGAGTAACTCTTGGAAATTTTTTAATCAAACGAGTTGTTTATGAAATTCAAGAAGAGTTACCACATATTAAAAATTTTGGCACATTATCTCCTATACCTGGATTTGCAGATTGGTTTTCATATCAAGATGATAAAAAGATTGAAAACATTTTAGGTAACATGAAAAATAAAGACACATCTTTTTTAAAATCAAAAGATTTAAAAATAGGGGACAAAAGATTAATTGATAATAAAGATGTATTGATCAAATTAGCAACTCATTACATAGTTAATGAAAAAAATAACAAAGGACTACCAGTAAATGATGTTAGTAGATTTCATTTAGGTAATGGAGCAATTGTTGATGACATTATAGTAAACGCAAATATTTCAGAAGTAGGTTTTAAAAGATCTTTTGGGGTTATGGTAAACTATTTATATGAATTAAATACTATTGAAAAAAATCATGAAGATTTTGTAAATAACAAAAAAGTAAACATTTCTGATAAACTTAAAAAATATTTATAATTATTATTAAATAATTTAATTAACACCCCATTTAACTTTATTCCAAATTCTTTCATGAAAGTAATAGAATAAAAGAGGAATTATTGAACCTAAGCCTAATATGCCAGCTCCAGTAAAAGTTCCTGTATAAATATAGCCAAAAATCATCCAATAAATAAAAATAAAAAATCTCCAAGAAAATGTTTTTGCAATGGATCTAATTTTTTTATCTGCCATCATTCAACTATATAAGAAATAACAATTGCAACAAATCTTTAAATGAATAGTTTTCAATCTAATGAATAAAATAAACAAAAACTTTATAAAATCTTCTCATTATATTTCAGATTTAAAATTATGCAGTGTCAGGTTAATCGATAACCAACATTTTCCTTGGATTATTCTAATTCCAAAAAGAAAAGGAATTACAGATATCACTGAATTGAATTCTAAAGATCAGATTTTATTAATGAAAGAGATTGTATATGTCAGTAAATTAATGAAAAAAGTTTTTAAAACTAAAAAACTTAATGTTGAAAAAATTGGCAATATAGTTCCTCAATTGCATATTCATATTATTGCTAGATATAAAAACGATTTAACATGGCCATTATCTGTTTGGGTTAAAAAAGGAAATATTTACTCCAAAGAGAATTTAAATTTGATTTTGGGTAAATTAAAAAAAGTTTTTTAAGGTGTCGAGGTGGTTTCAGTCTCCCTACACCACCTCTAAGTAATTTATAAACGATTCTCATATATTTATGAAAGATTCGTTTATTGAATGTTAGATTTATTAACAGTTTATTCGACCCATTTTAGGTTAAATAACTCTTCTTTTAGTCTGATAATTCATGTATTTATTTGATGTGAAAAAAATAATTTTAATATCTACGCTCTTAGTATTTGGCTTAAGTGCTCATGCTGCAGATATAAAGAATAAATTTATGAATAACTTTAATAGTTATTTAAATGATAGTTTAGGTCAACTATTTCCAACATCTGAAGTATCTCTTAGCTCAGGAACAACTAATGAAGTGACGGGAAGCATCTTAGTTATAAAACCTTTGTCTGATATTAATGACAATGAAAATATTTTGTTTACTCAAGGAAGTCTTTTTCTTTCAGATGAAAGTAGAGAAACACTTAATCTAGGAATTGGAAAAAGAAAATTAGTCAATGATGATACTTTATTGATAGGAGCCAATTTATTTTATGATCATGAATTAGATTATGATCATCAACGAGCTAGTGTCGGGATTGAGGCAATTTCAAGCGTTGGATCATTTAGACTTAATCAATATTATGGCCTATCGGGATGGACAGCTGGATTAGATAATGTGCAAGAGAAAGCTTTAAATGGTCAAGACATAGAGGTAGGCGCACCTTTACCTTATCTTCCTTGGACAAATTTATACTATAGATCATTTAACTGGGATGGGGCAAGCGGAGCTACAGATTTAGAAGGCGATGAAATTTCTTTAGAAGCAAAATTTTCAAATTTTAATGTTGAAGTTGGAAAAAGAAGTAATGATGGAGTAACTGAAGACGAAGAATTTCTAAAAATAACTTACACTTGTTGTAATAATTCAAATAGTGAGGTTGGAATAAGTGATACTGCTTATAATTTAACTTCAGTTGCAGATCAAAAATTTGCAAAAGTTAGAAGACAAAACTTAATTGTAAAACAAAAAGAAATGGATTTAACAGTAATAGGATTTTAATTATGAAAGCTGATTTAGATATTAGAATATTTTTTATAATATTATTTTTAAGTTTGATAAGTATAACATTCTATTCAACAGCTACAAATGCACAGCCTCAGGATACAACAAATAGAACTGATCCAGAATGCACCGGTAATGGAGGGACTATAACTCCTGCTGCTGCAAATAATAGATGTGAATTTAATCCTGATGCTCAAAAGTTAACTTTTTTTAGATTAGATCTATGTACTTCTCGACCAACTGGTCCAACAACAACCGCACAAGTAGTAAGAACTAATTGTTCTACATTTTTCAAGAATGACAGTGGATCCGAGACAACAGTTGTAAAAGGAACAGGTACTCAAATAGGAACCTCAGCAGATTATACTGCTTTACCTTATGGAACATATACTTTCGGAGTCGTCACCATGGGATCTACATTTAAATTTACAACTAGCCAAACTTTTGATGCTACTATGAGTGACAGATCAAATTCTTCGACAACTTGTGTAACTAAAGTATCATCTCTTGGTACTATTTACGGTTTTGAAAATAGAATTAATACTGCTGCAAAGTCAAATGTAGACTGTACTTCAGGCGCAACAGCTGCCGAGACAACAATTGGAGTTAATACATTAACAATGGATAGTGATGATGATTGCTATCATGCTGTAACTTATCAAGGAACGCATGTTAATGTCGATGCTTATTTAGTAGAGTCTGATTTGACACTTCTTGATGGAGTTGGAGCTACAGATGCAGACCAAATTAAAAATGGTGTGGCAGGTTGTACTGGCGGTGCAGATCACAATATTGCAAGAATAATTGGTGTAATGCCACTTGCAACACCAATTAAAATAACTCCTCAAACTATTGGTCTTCAAATTAAATACAATAATACTAGAGGAATATCAAAAAGTATGACAAGCACGACTAATATGATTGGTTACTTTGACGCTGCTTATTTTGATTTTGATTTAATTGCTAGGTAGTTAAATTTTTTGGTCGTATTCGCCAATTTTTCCAGTTTTTTGAAGTAAATCATCAATAAAATCAAAGATTTTTTTCTTTCTATCATCAGATGTTGGACTTTCGGTTACTATAACTAAAGAAGGTTTGTTTGATGACGCTCTAATTAAACCCCATGAACCGTCTTCAAAAGAAAATCTTACACCATTAACAGTTAAAATCTCAGTAATAATTTGATCATCAATTTTAGTTTTATTATCTTTAATTTCTTCAATTTGTTTTACTAAATCTTCTACTACTTGATATTTTTCTTCATCCTTACAAAAAGGTGCCATAGTTGGTGTTTGGAAGGTATTTGGTAGTTCATTAATTATTTCACTCATCATTTTGTTTTGACTATCTAATAGGTGACAAACATGAATAGCTGAATTAATTCCATCATCATAACCAAAACCTAATGGCTGATTAAAAAAGAAATGTCCACTTTTTTCAAAGCCAGCTAAAGCTTTTTCAGTGTTAACCTTTCTCTTAATATGTGAGTGGCCAGTTTTCCAATAAATTGTTTCACAATTATTATCTGATAAAACTTTATCAGTTGCATAAAGACCAGTAGATTTAACATCTACTACAAATTTAGAGTTTTTATGTATAGCTGATAAGTTTCTTGCAATTAATAAACCAATTTTATCAGAAAATATTTCATTACCTTTATCATCAATTACTCCAACTCTATCTCCATCACCATCAAAACCAAAACCAATATCTGCATCATTATCTTTTACAGCTTTTGCAATTGCGTGAAGCATTTCTAAATCTTCAGGATTTGGATTATATTTTGGAAAAGTCCAATCTAAATTACAATCAAGCTCTATTACTTCACAACCTATTCCTCTTAAAATGTCAGGGGCAAATATTCCAGCTGTACCATTCCCACAAGCAACAACAGCTTTAATTTTTTTAGTTATTTTATTTTTATTTATTAAATCATCTTTATAAATTTGTTGAAAATTTTCTATCTGTTTTTCTGTTCCTTCTCCATTTGAAAACTTTTCATTTAAAGTTATATCTTTTAGTTCTTTCATTTCTTCTGGTGCATGAGTTAAACCTTTTTTGATACCCATTTTTACACCGGTCCAACCATTTTCATTATGACTAGCCGTAACCATTGCAACGGCATCTGCATCTAAATTAAATTGAGCAAAATAAACCATAGGAGAAAGTGACAAACCTATATCTTCAATATGACATCCAGTTGAGCTTAACCCTTTTTTAAGAGCTGTTTTTATTTCTTCACTGTAAGATCTGTAATCATGTCCAACAATAATTCTTGGATTAGTTTTTTTTGTATGAATCTTTATTTGTGTGCCTAAACCTTTTCCAAGATTGGTTATACCTTCACTATTAATGTCTTTTTCATACAACCAACGAGCGTCATATTCTCTAAAACCATAGGGGTCTATTTTTGTATTTTGGCTCATCTGTTAATTACTTACTCTTTTTTTTATTTTTTTATTGATAAATTTTTTATCATGTTCTATAAATGTTCTATTGATTTGTTATTTATATAGTATATCAATACAAAGCGCATACAACATATAGTTGTTTTCGTCACAATAACAAATTATAATACTTATTTATGAACAAAATTTTATCTCAGGCCCTAAAGAAAGCTGTCTCTGAATATAGCCCTAATGTTAATGAGGTTACAAAAGATAAAAGACCAGATCTTTTCTCATTAAATAATGAAACTGAATTATTTCAAAATGATAAAGGGATTATCATTAAGATTGATCGTTCGAGAGATGCAAATTTAACAGATTTTGGAAAAGCAACTTTAAAGGATAGATACCTAGGTCATAACGAATCTTATCAAGATTTATTTGCACGTGTTGCTAGCTCATATGCAGATGATAATTTACATGCACAAAGAATTTATAACTACATTAGTAAACTTTGGTTTATGCCAGCAACACCAGTTCTATCTAATGGTGGAACAAAAAGAGGATTACCTATTTCTTGTTTTTTAAATGAAGCAACAGATAGCTTAGGAGGCATTCTTGATCTTTGGAGTGAGAATGTTTGGTTGGCTGCAAAAGGTGGTGGTATAGGAAGTTACTGGGGTAACTTAAGATCTATTGGAGAAAAAATTGGAAAAGTTGGAAAAACATCTGGAATAATTCCTTTCATAAAAGTCATGGACTCATTGACTATGGCTATTAGCCAAGGATCATTAAGAAGAGGTTCAGCTGCTTGTTACCTTCCAGTTGATCATCCTGAAATTGAAGAATTTATTGAAATGAGAAGACCAACAGGTGGTGATCCAAACAGAAAAGCATTAAACTTACATCACGGTGTTTTACTTTCAGATGCATTTATGAGAGCTGTTGAAAATGATGAGCAATGGGGATTAAAAAGCCCTGCAGACGGAACTGTTCAGCAAACTATATCAGCTAGAAATTTGTGGATTAGATTATTAACAGCAAGAATAGAAACTGGAGAACCTTATATAATCTATATAGATACTGTTAACAGATTAATTCCTCAACATCATAAACTTGCTAACTTGACTGTGAAAACATCAAACTTATGTAGTGAAATAACTTTACCTACTGGAATTGATAAAGATGGTAGAGATAGAACAGCAGTTTGTTGTTTATCTTCATTAAATTTGGAAAAGTATGATGAGTGGAAAGATGATCCAGATATGATCAAAGACGTCATGAGATTTTTAGATAATGTATTATCTGATTTTATCGACAAAGCTCCAGATCAATTTAAAGATGCTAAATATTCAGCTGAAAGAGAAAGAAGTGTTGGATTAGGTGTGATGGGCTTTCATTCTTTTTTACAAAAAAATAGAATTCCCCTAGAGTCAGTAATGGCTAAATCTTGGAATAAAAAAATATTTAAACAGATTGATAAAGAGGTTAATCAAGCTTCAAAAGATTTAGCTGAAGAAAGAGGGGCTTGTCCAGATGCAGCAGAATATGGTTATCAAGAGAGATTTTCTAATAAAACTGCAATTGCACCAACTGCATCGATTTCAATTATTTGTGGTGGGGCATCTCCTGGTGTGGAGCCAATAGCTGCTAATAGCTACACTCATAAGACTTTATCTGGTTCTTTTAATGTTAGAAATAGATATTTAGAAGAAATCTTAGAAGGACATGGTAAAAATGATGATGAAACTTGGTCTACAATTACAACAAACCAAGGCTCAGTATCGCATTTAGATTTTTTAACCGATTTAGAAAAAGATGTCTTTAAAACAGCTTTTGAACTTAATCAGCAGTGGATTATTGAATTAAGTGGAGATAGAACTCCATTTATATCTCAAGCGCAGTCAGTAAATTTATTTCTA
>JACWEP010000020.1 GCA_014653375.1 Pelagibacterales bacterium SAG-MED48
GGTTTAATGGACCCTATACATATCCAATTTTCAAGATTTGTAGTTAATGCTTCTAAAGGTGAATTTGGTATTTCGTATCAGTTAAAAAGACCAGTATCAGAGTTAATAAATGAAAGATTGCCTGCAACTATTGAGCTTGTTGTAATATCAGCTTTAATTGCTTTAATCAGTGGAACTTTTTTAGGAGTTTACACTGGAATTAATAGGAAAAGTTTTATAAGCGATATAATTTTAGCAGTATCCCTGCTTGGTGTATCGCTACCAACTTTTGTGATTGGGATATTATTTATTTATTTATTTGCAGTCATATTGGGAGTATTGCCATCTTTTGGAAGGGGTGAGGTAGTTGATTTAGGATTTTGGACCACTGGTTTTCTTTCAATTTCAGGATGGAAAGCAATTATTCTTCCATCTGTAACACTTAGTCTGTTTCAAATGACTTATATTATTAGACTTGTTCGAGCAGAAATGATGGAAATTTTGCAGACAGATTATATTAAGTTTGCAAGAGCAAGAGGGATTAGTGAAGATAGTATAAAATATAAGCATGCATTAAAAAATGGGTTAATCCCTGTAATTACAATTGCCGGTATAAATATTGGTACACTAATTGCTTTTTCAATAATTACTGAAACAGTTTTTCAATGGCCAGGTATGGGATTTTTGTTCATTCAAGCTGTTCAATTTGTTGATATCCCAATTATGTCAGCTTATTTAGTATTTATAGCTTTTGTTTTTGTAATGATAAATTTTATAGTTGATATTTTATACTATTTTATAGATCCAAGAATTAGAGTGAAGGGAGACAGTGTCAGTGGATAACAATACCCTTACAACGTGGTCAAGGATTAAAGATAGTGATATTTATTTTAGTTATAAAAAATCTCCAACAGCTATAATCTCTTCTTTAATTTTATTAATAATTTTCTTCTGCTCTTTTTTTGTTGAATTAATAACTCCTTATAATCCATTTGATCCCTCATCATTATCTTTAATGGAGGCATTTACGCCACCATCATGGACAGATGATGGTTTATCAAAATTTATTTTAGGCACAGATGGTCAAGGTAGAGATATGTTATCTACAATTTTATATGGATCTAGAATTTCGCTAATAGTAGGTTTTTCTGCAATTATATTTAGCTTGATATTAGGAGTTGGTCTTGGATTAACAGCTGGATATTTTGGTGGAAAATATGAAATGTTTGTTATGAGATTAACTGATGTTCAGTTAACTGTTCCTAGTATTTTAATGGCTTTATTGGTTGATGGTATCGCAAGAGGATTAATTTCAAGAGAGATGCATGATGAAATGGCAATTTATGTTTTAATATTTGCAATTGGAATTTCAGAGTGGCCACAATTTGCTAGAGTATCAAGAGCAGCAACTTTAGTTGAAAAAAACAAAGATTATGTTTCAGCATCTACAATAATTGGAGTTTCAAACTTAGTTATTATGTTCAAGCATATCTTGCCAAATATTTTAAGACCAATATTAGTAATCGGAACTATCGGTCTTGCACTTGCAATTATTGCAGAATCTACATTAAGTTTTTTAGGTGTTGGTGTACCACCAACAACTCCATCACTTGGAACATTGATTAGACTAGGAAATGATTTTTTGTTTTCAGGTGAATGGTGGATTACTTTTTTTCCAGCAATATTTTTAGTGATACTAGCTTTCTCAATTAATTTATTGGGGGATTGGATGCGTGACACGTTAAACCCAAAGTTAAATAAATGAGTTTCTTAAAAATTAAAAATCTAAGCGTTGATTATCAAATGAGAAAAGAAACGGTTTATGCTGCAAAAAATGTAAATATTGAAGTAAATAAAGGAGAAATATTGGGCTTAGTTGGCGAGTCTGGATCAGGAAAAAGTACCGTTGGAAATGCAATTATCAATTTAATTGATGAGCCCGGTAAAGTTTCAAGTGGCTCTGTTTTATTGGGTGATCTCAATATTCATGAAGACCCTAAAAATATTGTTAAATACAGAGGAAAAAAGGTCGGATTAATATTTCAAGATCCACAAACATCTCTTAATCCAATACTTACAATTGGTGAACAATTAATAGAAACTATTCAAACTCATCTTGAATTAACTAAAGAAGAAGCAAAAGAAAGATCAATAAATTTGTTAAATGAAGTAGGAATAAAAGATGCCTCAAGCAGATTTGATAATTACCCTCATCAATTTTCAGGTGGAATGAGACAAAGAGTGGTCATATCCCTTGCTTTATGTTGTGAACCAGAATTATTAATAGCAGATGAACCTACAACAGCATTAGATGTATCTATTCAGTCACAAATTTTAGATTTAATTAAAAAATTAACAAAAGAGAGAAATTTAGCTGTAATTTTAATTACTCATGATATGGGCGTTATAGCTGAAACAGCTAACAGAGTGGCTGTTATGAAAAATGGAAATGTAGTTGAAATTGGCATTACTAAAGAAATATTAACTAATCCTAAAGAAGCTTATACTAAAAGTTTGGTTAGTTCTGTGCCTCCAACAAATAAAAAGATATCTAGATTTATAATTATTGAAAAAGAAAATAATGATAAAAAAAATAATAATCTAAAAATACTAAATAGATGGACTAAAAAAGAAATTATAAAACAAGATTTAGTTCAAGTTAAAAATTTAAGTAAAAGTTTTGATGATAATTTTTTTACTGAAAACTCAAAAAATTCAGTAATGGCAGTAAATAAAGTTTCTTTTGAAATAAAAGAAGGTGAATCGTTTGGATTAGTGGGAGAGAGTGGTAGTGGAAAATCAACTATAGCAAAAATGATTGTCAATTTATTTAAACCATCAGCAGGTAGTATTTTTTTTGATAATGTCTGTATAACAAAAATTAAACAAAATTCTGAAATGATGAAATTTAGAAAACAGATTCAAATGATATTTCAAGACCCTTATTCATCATTAAATGGAAGACTAAAAGTAAGAGATATAGTTTCTGAACCTATAAAACTTCACAATCCTTCTATAAGTAATAATGATTTAAATGCTTATATTTCAGATTTAATAGAGTCAGTTGAGCTCACTCAAAAATCAGCTGATCGATATCCTCATGAATTTTCTGGTGGTCAGAGACAAAGGATATCAATTGCAAGAGCATTGGCAACACAACCTAGACTTTTAGTTTGTGATGAGCCAACTTCAGCTCTAGATGTAAGTATTCAAGCTCAAATATTAAATTTATTAAAAGACCTCCAAGAACAACTTAATTTAACCATCTTATTTATTAGCCATGATTTACCTGTTGTAAGACAAATGTGTGATAGAATTGGAGTATTGAAAGACGGACAACTGTGTGAAGTTTCAAATACAGAAGATTTATTTTTAAAACCCAAGCATCATTACACAAAAGAGCTTTTACATTTGATGCCTAAAATTGAGTCTATTTATAACTAATTTTAGATAGCTCAAAATGATCGAATAATAACAAAAATTTAACTAATTATTTTGCAATCTCTCTTATAGATTGTATTATAGATTTTCAAAAAAATTAAGTTATGAGCAATAAGGATAAAGTATTTATATTCGATACTACGATGCGTGACGGTGAGCAATCACCAGGAGCATCTATGAGTTTGGAAGAAAAAATCCAAATAGCAAGAGTATTTGACGAATTGGGTATTGATATTATAGAGGCTGGTTTTCCAATTGCATCACCTGGAGATTTTGAGGCAGTTTCAGAAGTTAGTAAAATTTTAAAAAATTCGATACCAGCAGGACTTTCAAGGCATTCTGTTAAAGATATTGATAGAGCTTATGAAGCATTAAAACATGCTCCAAGATTTAGAATACATACATTTATTTCAACAAGTCCTTTGCACATGAAGCATAAACTTAATATGTCACCTGAGGATGTATACGATTCAATTGGAAAACATGTTAGCTATGCTAGAAAATTTACAGATGATGTTGAGTGGTCATGTGAGGATGGAACAAGAACTGATATGGACTATATGTGCAAAACAGTTGAACTTGCAATTAAAAGTGGAGCAACTACAATAAATATTCCAGATACGGTGGGTTACACAATTCCTTCAGAGTTTACTACAATTATTGAAACTTTATTAAATAAAGTTCCAAACATTGATAAAGCAATTTTATCTACTCATTGCCATAACGATTTAGGTTTAGCAGTGGCTAACTCTTTAGCTGGAGTTCAAGCAGGTGCGAGACAAATTGAATGTACGATTAATGGTTTAGGAGAAAGAGCTGGAAATGCTGCGCTAGAGGAAGTGGTGATGGCGATTAAGACAAGACCTGATTTAATGCCTTATGATACAGGAATTAATACAACACTTTTAAGTAAAGCATCAAAGATTGTATCTAACGCTACTGGTTTTCCAGTGCAGTATAATAAAGCAATTGTAGGTAAAAATGCTTTTGCTCATGAAGCAGGAATTCATCAAGATGGAATGTTAAAAAATAGAGAAACATATGAAATTATGACACCTGAAAGTGTGGGTGTAAAACAAACATCATTAGTTATGGGTAAACACTCCGGAAGACATGCTTTTAAAGATAAAATGAATAGTTTAGGTTATCCCAATCTTACAGATGATGTAGTTAGTAATGCTTTTGCAAAATTCAAAGTTTTAGCTGATAAGAAAAAACATGTTTATGATGAAGATATTATAGCTTTAGTTGATGATAGTTTAATTATTGATAATAAAATTAACACAATTAATTTGAAATCTTTAAAAGTTTTTGCAGGAACAGGTGAACCACAAAAAGCAGAAATGACATTAGATGTTTATGGAGATGTAAAAGAAGCTGCAGAAACAGGAGATGGACCTGTCGATGCAATATTTAAATGTATTAAAACACTTTATCCACATGATGTAAATTTACAACTCTACCAAGTTCACGCTGTTACTGAGGGAACAGATGCTCAGGCTACAGTAAGTGTTAAAATTGAGGAAAAAGGAAAAACTACAGTTGGGCAAGCAGCAGATACAGATACTTTGGTTGCCTCAGCAAATGCTTATATTAATGCACTAAATAAGATGATTATTAAACGAGATAAAACAGCTCCAATGGAGCAAGAAAACCAAAAGATGAGAGGTATATAACATGGGGATGTTTAGCAGAATAAAGAAAATTTGGAGCCAGGATATGGCAATTGATCTTGGAACAGCAAACACACTAGTTGTTTTAAAAGGTCAAGGAGTAGTATTAAACGAACCATCAGTTGTTGCAATAGTTGATCAAAATGGAAAAAAAAATGTTTTAGCAGTTGGTGATGAAGCAAAAACAATGCTTGGTAGAACTCCAGGAAATATAAGTGCTATTAGACCCTTAAGAGACGGGGTGATTGCAGATTTTATAGTTACTGAAGAAATGATTAAACACTTTATTAAAAAAGTTCACAAAGGAAGTACATTTGCAAATCCAAGGATTTTAATTTGTGTACCAACAGGATCAACGCCAGTTGAGAGAAAAGCTATTCAAGATAGTGCGTTAGCAGCTGGAGCTAGAAGAGTTCAATTGATTGAAGAACCAATTGCTGCTGCTATTGGAGCAGGATTACCAATTTCTGAAGCAACAGGATCGATGATTATTGATATTGGTGGTGGTACAAGTGAAATTGCTGTGATGTCATTAGGAGGATTAGTTTATTCAAAATCTTTGAGAGTTGCAGGAGATGCAATGGATACAGCAATAGTTAATTATATGAGAAAAGAATACAATCTTTTAATTGGAGACAGTACTGCAGAAAAAATAAAAAAAGAAATGGGTACAGCTTTAGCAACAGGTAAAAACACATATCCTGTTAAAGGTAGAGATTTAAGATCAGGTACTCCTAAAGAAGTAAATATTACAGAGGAAGATACCGCAGAAGCACTAAATGATATAATGAAAGAAATGATTGGTGCAATTAAACAAGCATTAGAAAACACCCCTCCAGAGTTATCAGCTGATTTAGTTGATATGGGGCTAACTTTAACTGGGGGTGGGGCCTTATTAAAAAATATTGATAAAAGATTTTCAAAAGAAACAGGTTTACCAGTTCATGTTGCAGATGACCCACTTTCTTGTGTTGCTATTGGCACTGGAAAAGCATTAGATCAAGAAGAAACATTCTCTACTATGTTATCTGAGTATTAAGAGTAATGGCATCAAGCAGAGATGATTTTGTAATAGCAATCCGATCTGCTTTCTTAAAAAAAAGCTATCAACAAAAATTTTCATTACTAACATTAATATTTTTATCAGTCATTATAGTAATATTAGGGAGTTTTAATTTTAAACCTATTCAATATGTTAAAATAGGTATTAATGAAATTGTTTATCGTTCATCATTTATTATTTCAATTCCAGAGAATTATTTTAAAAATTTAACTATTAAACTAGAAGAACATTTTAACCTTTATGATCAATTTAAAAAAAATCAGACTGAATTAAAAAATTTAAAAGAGAAAAAATTAAATAATGATTTTTTAATTTTAGAGAATAAAAAATTAAGAGAGCTAATTAATGAAACACTTCAGTCAGATGATTTATATGCAAAAGTCTTAGTTGATAAAAATAGTCCTTATTTAAAATCAATTATCTTAAATAAGGGCTCAAAAGATAATGTCAAAATTGGTATGGCAGTAGTAGATAATAGCTACTTAGTAGGTAAAATAATTGAGGTAAATTACACTAATTCAAGGGCATTATTGCTATCTGATTTAAATAGCAAAATTCCAGCTTTATTAGAACCGATAGATATTCACGCTGTGGTATCTGGCACAGGTAAAAATCATGGAGTAATTGAATACACAAAAGATGATTATGATCAAAAAATAAAAGACAAAGAAATTATTGTTTATACCTCTGGTTATGGTGGTTTATTTAAACCTGGTTTACCTGTAGGTAAAATAATCAATGACAATAAAACAAATGAAAATATTGTAAATTTCTTTTCTGATTTTAGACAACTAGATTATGTAAAAATTGTTTCTTATGACATTGGGAGTGGAAATTAATGTCATCACTTAACAAAAACTCTTTTATAAAATCACTATTATTCTATCTACCTGTATTTTTTTTATTTGCATCTGTATTAAATGAAATTGATTTTAATTATTTAGATATTCAATATTTTTCATTTAATTTTGCTTATACTTTAATATTTTATTGGACATTAAAAAATCCAAGATATTTAAATTATGGTTCAATATTTTTAGCAGGTTTAATAAATGATGTGGTAATTGGTCTACCAATAGGTATTAGTAGTTTTTGCTATCTATTAATCTGTGCTGTTACAGCGTATTTAAGAAATATAACGATTACACCAAATTTTATAAATGATTGGATATCATTATTATTTACAATTTTATTAATTAATTCTATTCAAGTTATAAGTTTAGATTTTATATTTTCAATCGATGTTAATTATATGAGATATCTAATTAATTCAGGGTTCACTTTTATTTTTTACCCAATATTTTTATTTTTATTTAATAATTTAGAAAAGAAAATCAAAACTCAAAAAAATGATTAAAGATAATTTTAGAATAAGAAAATCAGACATTATAAATCGACGAATGTTTATAATAGGTGCTGCAAAAATAATTATTTTTGGTGGAATAGCTATGCGTTTATTCTCACTACAGATTAATGACAATAAAAAATATTTAACATTGTCTGATAAAAACAGGATAAGAGAATGGAAACTACCTCCTACTAGAGGAAATATAGTTGATTATTTTGGAAATATTATCGCTGGCAACTTAAAAGTATACCAGTTGCACGTTATTCCAGAACAAGTTGAAAACTTTAATTATTTAATTTCAAGGTTAAAAATAATTCTGCAATTAAGCAATAAAAGAGTTGAGAAAATTAAAAAAAAAAAAATACAATTAAAGCCCTGGGAAAGCTTAATAATCTCCGAAAATTTAAGTTGGGATGAATTTTCAAAAATAAATAATTATTTATATGAGCTAGCTGGAGTTAAACCAGTAATGACAATTTCTAGAGACTATCCTTTTAGTGATATTTATACCCATGTATTAGGCTATGTAAGTCAACCAAATGAAAATGATATTTTGGCAAATGAAATTATCCAAGAAAAATTTGTCCCAGGAATTAAAGTTGGCAAGTTGGGACTAGAAAAAACATTAGAAAATGATCTAATTGGTATAAATGATATTCAAAGATATGAAGTTAATGCATATGGAAAAAGAATAAACCAACTTGAATATCAAAAAGGTAAACCGGGTTCAAAAATTCGTATAACACTTGATACAGAAGTTCAAAAATTATCTGCTTATTTAATGAAAGGTAAAGCTGGCTCTATTAGTGTTATGGATATTTATACAGGTGAGATTATTGCCATGTATTCGTCACCTTCATATAACCCAAATTCATTTTTATTTGGCATTAGTCAAGATGAATGGCAATTAATTAGGAACAATCCTTTAAAACCTTTAATTAATAAAACACTTTCAGGTCTGTATTCGCCAGGTTCTACGATAAAGCCTATTGTTGCTTTATCAGCCTTAGAAAATGGAATAATGGACACTGATTTTAAAGTTAAATGTGAGGGTAAAATGGAACTTCATGGTCAAACTTTTCACTGTTGGAAGGAAAAAGGACATGGATGGATGAGCTTAAATAATGCGATGAAACAATCTTGTGACACTTATTTTTATGAAGTTGCAAGAAAACTTGGTGTAGATAAATTAAAAGTAACTGCTGATAAGTTTGGCTTAGGAAAAAAAGTTCTTGGTGAATATTTTGAAAATGAAAAAGCAGGACAGTTTCCAAATACTAAATGGAAAATAAATAACCTTGGCAAAGGTTGGGTGTTAGGTGAAACTTTAATCACTGGTATTGGGCAAGGATATACTCAAACAACTCCTATACAACTTTGTCTAATGACAGCGCAAATTGCTAATGGAGGTTATAAAATTCAACCTAAAATTTTAACTGATGATAATGAATTAACATCTGAACAAGTTAAAAAAGCAATGCTGGATAGTAAAATAAATGATTCTTACGAACCATTATATGATGATCAAAAAAATATTAAAATAGTTCAAGAAGCAATGTTTAGTTCTACTAATGAAATAATGGGAACTTCTTATAAATCAAGAATTGATGATCCCAAATATCAGTTTGCAGGTAAAACTGGAACTGCTCAAGTAAAGCGTATTAGTAAAAGAGAACGAGAACTCGATCTTGAAACTTTTCAAATACCTTATGAAGAAAGAGATCATGCTTTATATGTTGCATATGGGCCATATAGCAATCCAAGATATGCAGTAAGTATTATTGTTGAACATGGTGGTTCAGGTAGTTCAGCTGCAGCGCCAATGGCTACTAAATTATTTAAATTAATAGTGGATCGTCATCAATATAGAAAAAAACTTTCAGATTATAAAGAATTTAGTATTTAGATGTATCATTATAAAAGATTAAATTCAGATCAAAGTTTTTTTCAAAAAATTAAAAATTTAGATTATATCTTATTAACTTGTATCCTTATTTTATCGATATTAAGTATTTTTATAATGTATTCCACAGATGGAGGTGAATTTCTTTATCATACTAAAAGTCATTTAACTAAATTAGTCGTTTTTTTTGTTTTGATGCTAACGATTTCTTTTTTTAATATAAAATTTTGGTATTTCTGCTCTTATTTGTTATATGGGGTTATTATTTTATTATTAATTTGGGTATCTATTTATGGAATAAAAGTTTCAGGCTCACAAAGATGGATGAATTTATATTTTTTAGCTCTTCAACCATCAGAATTAATGAAAATAGGAATTATTTTGTGCCTTGCTAAATACTATCATCGTGCAAGTATTGAAAAGGTAAATTCATTTTTGAGTATTTCAATTGTTTTAACTATAATTTTACTTCCAATTATTTTGGTGATATCTCAACCAGATCTAGGAACATCTATATTAATCGCATTGAGTGGATTAATAATATTATGGTTAGGAGGAGTTAAAATTAAGTATTTTTTTCTCTCTTTTATAACCTTTTTAATATCATTACCTTTTATTATTTCAAATTTACAACCTTATCAAAAGCTAAGAATTTTAACTTTTTTAGATCCTGATAGAGATCCATTAGGAGCTGGATATCAAATTATTCAATCTAAAATTGCTATTGGTTCGGGAGGATTTTCTGGTAAGGGTTTTCTTCAAGGTACTCAAAGCTATCTAGATTTTCTTCCAGAAAAACATACTGATTTTATTTTTACTTTATTTTCTGAAGAGTTTGGATTTATTGGCTCGGTTGGACTTTTGTTATTATATACAATTATTATTTTAAGAATTATACAAATAGGTGTTATCTCTCAAAGTAGCTTTGCAAGACTATTTTGTTTTGGTTATGCTTTTGCTATTTTTATCTACATTACTGTTAATTTATCTATGGTATTAGGATTGCTGCCAATAGTTGGTTCACCACTTCCAATAATGTCTTATGGAGGATCTTCAATGTTAGCTACAATGATTGGTTTTGGTATTGTAATGAGCGCCAAAGTTCACAATCAACAAACCATAATTTAAAATAATTCCAATATTCATTGTGTATAATTTGTCACTTCTAAATAATCTAATTTAATCTATATAAATGTATTGTGAATAAAAATATTAAAGTTGGAATTGTTGGAGCTGGAATACAAGGTATTTCTAACGCTTTGTTTTTACAAAAAAAAGGTTTTAAAGTAACTATATTTGACAGAGATAATCCTGGGTCACAAGCAGCATCTTATGGTAATGCGGGTCACTTTTCGCCTTATGCATCTGTACCTCTAAATAGACCAGATGTTTTAGCAGATGTACCTGCGATGCTGTTAAGCTCTTCTGGACCGCTTGCTTTAAAATGGAATTATGTACCAAAAATGATTCCTTGGTTTGTAAAATTTATTATGAACTCAACTACAAAAAAAATGATGCACACAGCAAAGAATATGCATCAAATTTTAGATTTAGCCTTACCAGCATATGATGAGTTATTTGATGAAATTGATTTAGAGGGTTTGGTTGAAAATAAAGGAATTCTTTATATCTGGAATGATAAGGATTTAAAAAGTAGAGAATTAGAAATTAGAATTAGAGATGAATTAGGGGTAGAACAACAGTTGGTTAATAAATCTGAAATTCATGATTTAGAACCCCATATAAAACCTATCTATCACGCTGGTGTTTATTATCCTTATGCAAGACACGCCAGAAACCCTAAAAAAATTCTTTTAAAACTTTTTGATTTATTTTTAAATAAAGGTGGAAAATTTAACAAAGCGAATATCAAAGATATTAATTTTGATGTAGAAAAACCTATATTTAAAACTGAAAATCAAAGTTTTATTTTTGATAAAGCTGTAATTGCTTGTGGAGCTTTTTCAAAAAAATTAACTGATAATATTGGTGAAAAAATACCACTAGATACTGAAAGAGGGTATCACGTTCATTTTAAAAATTGCGATCATTTATTAAGCAGACCTGTAATATTTTCTAACCGTGGATTTGGTATAACTCCAATGGAACAAGGTTTAAGGGTGGTTGGAACAGTAGAATTTGGTGGATTAGATAATCCATTATCAAAAACTAGAGTAAAAAACTTGATTAATAACGCAAAATACATGTTGGGAGATTTACCTGAACATGAGGATGAATGGTTAGGTTTTAGACCATCTTTACCTGATTTCTTGCCAGTAATGGGACGCTCAAAAAACCATAAAAATATTTTTTATTGTTTTGGTCATCATCATCTAGGTTGGACCTTAGGACCTATATCTGGAAAAATTATTTCTGGAATGATTGCTAATGAAAATACTAATCTGAATTTAAAACCATATAGCTCTTTAAGATTTTCTTAAAAATTGTTAAGCGTCTAATACCACAATAGTTAAATCGTCCTTTTGCAAATATTTAGAATTTAAAACATTATCTATGATTGACTGTAATCTCTCATTATTAGGTTTATCTTTATATTTTGTAATATAATTTTGAAAACCTATTGAACCAAGTTCTTCTCCCTTAGGATTTTTAATTTCTGTAATCCCATCAGTAAAAATATACATAGAAGATTTTTCAAATTTGATTTTATATTCTTGATATTGAGTTTTTTTAACAATTCCTAAAGGTGGTCCAGCTTCATTAAAATTTGAAAATTCATCTTTATCATTTAAAATGATTGGAGGCTCGTGACCTGCATTAGCAAGTATTAACTCTTTAGTATTTTCATCATATAATCCAATTAACATGGTTACAAACATTCCTCTTGATATAGTTTCACAGATTTCATTATTTAATTGAATTAATAAACTTGCTGGTGAAAAATTAGTTTTGCTAAGGCAACTGTATAAACTTGAAGCCTTCGACATAAGTAATGAGGATTTAATTCCTTTACCAGATACATCAGCCACACCAAAACCATATTTACCATCTCCAAGATCATTGAAGTTATAAAAATCACCAGATATAACTTTTGCAGGAATATTAATTCCAGCTAATGGAAAAGGTTCTTTTTTATTAGAAGATAAAAGTGATTTTTGAATTTCACCAACAATCTCCACTTCTTTTTGCATTTTATTTTGCTCAATCATTTCGCTAGCCATTTTTGCATTTCTTATAGCAAGTGCTGCGGGTGTAGATAATAATTCTAAAAGTTTTCGATCATCTTCTATAAATAATTTATCATCAGTTTTTTTATTTAAGCAATGAATAACACCAATACAATCATTTGCTGCTATGAGTGGAGAACATAATACCGAAAAAGTTGTAAAATTAGTTTTATTATCCAAATCAAAATAAAATTCTGCTATTTCTCTCACATCTTTTCTAACATCTCCAACCCTAATACATTTTTTTTGTTCAGCTGCTTTTCCCATTACGCCATCTTTTAAATCAAGCTGGTATTCATCTAAATAATCTTGATTGAGGGATGCAATACATTCAAATTTTTTAGTACTATTATTAATTAAAAATATATTTGCAGCTTGAGCATTTAGTCTTTCAATAATAACTTGTAATGCAGTATTTAAGGTTTCATTTAAATCAAGAGAAATAGCAAACTCTTGATTCATTTTATTCATTATTTGTAAATCAATATTGTCTTGAGACTCACTTGTTTTTTCTGGTGATACAGGTTTTTTTGATTTAAAAAAGAGCATTTTATTAGCTAGTATTTTAACCTCTTTTTGGTAAATTTATCAAATATGGAAATCATTTTATATTCGCCAAACTTGTATGTGCATTTGCATGACGCAGTTTTGCTCGTTCAGTTTTTAATCGATGGTTTCGTTGAAATATCAAGTCAATTAAAGATATAATTTATACTATTTTCAGTGGATTTCATTTTTATAATTGTAATTGGTGCTTTATGGGGAAGTTTTGCCAATGTATGCATCTATCGATTACCTCTAGATAAAGGAGTGGTATCAGGTAGGTCTTATTGTCCCAAATGTAAAAAAAAAATTATTTGGTACGATAATATTCCCATCATATCTTATTTATTAATCCAGGGTAAGTGTAGTAAATGTAAGAAAAAAATTTCAATTCAGTATCCTGCTGTAGAGTTGTTAAGTGCCTTTACTTTTTTTATCACTTATTATTTTTACGGCATAACAACAACTACACTACTTTTAATTATTTTAGGCTTATCATTTATAATAATTTTTTTTATTGATCTAAAACATTTTATAATTCCTAATAGCTTAACTTTTCCAATGATGATTTTAGGCTTTATTAAATCTTTTGATCCTAATTTAAATTCTTTATTTCCAGATTATGTTAACTCTTTAATTGGAGGAGTGTTTGGATATGGAAGTATATGGTCAATTATTTATTTTTATAAAGTTGTTAGAAATAAAGAGGGAATGGGTTTGGGAGATGCAAAACTTTTAGCGGTAATTGGTTTTTGGTTTGGTTGGATAGCAATACCATTTGTTATATTTAGTTCCTCAATTGTGGCTCTAATTTCTGTACTACCAAGTTTAGTTGATAAAAGTAAAAAACTCTCATCAGAAATACCTTTTGGACCATTTATTATTATAGGATGTATTTTGTTTATAATTTTTAAAGAGCAATATAAATATATATTATTTGGATGATTAATAAAAAATATATTTTTTTAAGTACTATTTTTTTTTTCTTAATTGTTATTAAATTTTTTAATCCATTAATTGCTAAAAAGATTTCTTTTATTAATTATGATTTTTATCAAAAGATATTCAACAGGGGAGAGGTTAAAGATATTACCATTGTAGATATTGATGAAAAAAGTATAGCAAAAATTGGACAGTTTCCATGGCGACGAGATGTTTATTCAAAAATTTTAGAAAATTTAAATCAATACAATCCTTTAGCAATTGCATTTGATATAGTCTTTAGTGAAAAAGACAAACAAAACCCTCAAGACTTACTATTACAACTTCAAAAAGAAAGCGATCTATTCACAGATGTTATGGTGCCAAATACTAATAAAATTTTTATTGATAGTATCAAACAATCAAAAGTAATTTTACCTATATTAGGAGAACCAAAAGATAATTTAGTTAAGAATAATTCTAAACCTAAATTAAGAATAATTGCTAAGGGTGAAAATCCAAAAAATTTTATTTATAAGTATAAAAATAAAATTATTTCATTAGAAGAAATAAGTAATGCTGCAAGTGGTACTGGTTCGATTTCTCTAATACCTAGTATTGACGGGATAATTCGTAATATTCCTATTCTTTATAATATTGATGGAAGAATATGGCCGTCATTAGCTTTAGAGACAGTTCGAGTTGCAACTGCTCAAAAAAACTTGCTAATTAAAAGCAATAAAAATGGAATTGAATTAATAAAAACAAGAAAAAATATAATTCCAAGTGATCAAAATGGATTAATAAATGTCAAATTTAAAAAATTTGATGACCAGAATTATATTTCAGCAGTAGATGTCATTAATAATGATTTTGACCAAAAAAGAATTGAAAAAAAGATAGTCTTAATTGGCTCTTCTGCTCAAGCTCTTTTTGACATTGTTCAAATTTCTAATGGAAAAATAGTTCCCGGTGTTGAAATTCACGCACATATTATTGATAATATTTTAAAAAATGAAAGCATTTCAAAAAATATTTATACCCAACTAGCAGAGAATATAGTTTTTTTATTATTATTATTATTTTTGATTTATATTCCAATGAAGATTAAACCAAAGCTAAGTATTATATTTTTTATTGGTTCAATTTTTGTAATCAATTTATTAAGTATTGTTATTTATCAATTCAACTTTTATTTAGACTCTTTATTTTCAAGTTTAGCTGGAACAATGATGTTTATGACTTCTTTGTACTTTAGATATT
>JACWEP010000021.1 GCA_014653375.1 Pelagibacterales bacterium SAG-MED48
ACAAGTTGAGCTAGGTGTGGCTGTTAGGATGGCTTGTTTAAAAATTTTTTGTGAATAAATGAAAAAACAATATTTTATAAACGCAAACATTGTTGATCCATATAATTCTATAAATGAAAATGGTGGTTTAATTGTTGGAGAAAATGGAAAAATTGAAGCCATAGGCAAAAAAGTAAATACAAATAATTTACCTACTAGAGAAAAACCAATTGACTTAAAAGGTAAAAATATTTTTCCAGGACTAGTTGACATGAGAGTATTTGTTGGTGAGCCTGGATATGAATATAAAGAAAATTTTAGAACTTTAAGTAATGCGGCTTTATCAGGAGGTGTGACTTCCGTAGTTACAATGCCTAATACAGATCCAGTCATAGATAACGTTTCAATTGTAGATTTTTTAAAAAGAAGAGGTAGAGATAAATCAAAGATAAATATTTTCCCATGTGCTTCTCTAACACAAAATATTGAGGGAACTAACATGACAGAGTTTGGATTGTTGGCAAATAAAGGCATTATTGCATTTACAGATGGTGTTAAAACCATTCAAAATACAAGTCTGATGTCAAGGATAATGAATTCAGCAAAGGATTTAGGTTGTTTAATTATGCAACATGCCGAAGACTATCATCTAGCAAAAAATGGCATGATTAACACTGGCATTATAGCAACCAAACTTGGCTTATCAGGAATTCCAGATATTGCTGAAAGAATTATAATCGAAAGAGATCTGGCTTTACTTGAAAAAATTAAATGTAGATATCATATCTCTCAACTTTCTTCAGCAAGTGCTGTTGAAGTAATTAAAGATAGGAAAAATGAAGTCAAATTTACATGTGGTGTTTCAATTAACAATTTGTCACTTAATGAAAACGATATTGGAGATTTTAAAACTTTTTTAAAACTTTCACCACCACTTAGAAAAGAAGAAGATCGAGAAGCATTAGTACAAGGATTGAAAGATAAAACTATAGATGTAATTGTGTCAGATCACAAACCAGAAGATGAGGAATCTAAAAGACTAACTTTTGCACAAGCAGCCACAGGTGCTTCTGGCATTGAAACTTTATTATCTTTAAGTTTAGAATTATATCACAATGGCTCTGTTAAACTTGAAACAATAATTCAAGCATTAACCTCTAATCCTGCAAAAATTCTAAATATCAATAAAGGAAACCTTACAATTGGAAATGATGCGGATTTTTGTATAGTTGATTTAGATAAACCATGGATTGTAAAAAAAGAAAATTTGATTTCAAAATCTAAAAATACTTCAATAGAAGACAAAAAACTTCAAGGTAAAGTTACTAATACCTTTGTAAAAGGTCAGGAATTATTTAAAATATAAAAATGGAATATCTAATAGTAGGTATAACATCCTATCTAATGGGATCTATACCATTTGGTTTTATCTTAACTAAAATCTTTTTAAAAAAAGATATCAGAGAAATAGGTTCAGGTAACATTGGAGCCACAAATGCTTTAAGAACTGGAAATAAATTAGTTGGATATAGCACTTTAATATTAGATATAGTTAAAGCAATAATCCCCGTCATTTATATTAAGATGAATTATCCTGAACTAATTTATATAGCTTCTTTATGTGCCTTTTTAGGTCATGTATTTCCTATTTGGCTCAAATTTAATGGAGGTAAGGGTGTTGCTACATATGTTGGAATACTATTTTCTATAAATATTTTATTGGGTCTTATTTTTGTAATAAGTTGGGGTGTAATTTTTTTAATATCTAGGTACTCTTCCCTTTCATCGATCATAGGATCTTTATCAGTTCCACTTTATCTATTCATTACAACTGAAAAAAGTAGTGTGATTTTTTTTATAACTATGTTTGTGTTAATCTTCTTTACGCATAGAGAGAATATTATTCGACTAAAAAATAGAGAAGAAAGTAAGACCAAAATTTATTAATTTGACTATCAAACACATTTGAGTAGTTTGTTAAATTATGAATCTAGTCATAGTTGAAAGTCCTGCTAAAGCCAAAACCATAAATAAATATTTAGGTGATAACTACACTGTATTAGCAAGTTATGGTCATATACGAGATTTGCCATCTAAAAATGGTTCGGTTGATCCTGAACAAAATTTTAAAATGGAATGGGAAGTTGATAGTTTTTCAAAAAAATATTTAAAAGAAATTACTGATGCTGCTAAGGGTTCATCTAAAATAATTCTAGCAACTGACCCAGATCGTGAAGGAGAGGCTATTGCTTGGCACGTAAAAGAATATTTAAATGAAAAAAAACTTTTAAAAGATAAAGAAGTTGAAAGAGTTGTGTTTAATGAGATTACAAAAAAAGCTGTCACACATGGTATTGAAAATCCAAGACAAATTGAACAATTATTAGTTGATGCTTATATGGCAAGAAGAGCTCTGGATTATTTGGTCGGATTCAATATTTCACCTATACTATGGACAAAATTACCAGGATCAAAATCCGCTGGAAGAGTTCAATCTGTAGCTTTAAAACTTATTACAGAAAGAGAACATGAAATTGAATCTTTTGACCCTGAAGAGTTTTGGACACTAAGTATTAATTTTCAAGATGATAAAAAAAGAACAATTGTCTCAAGTATATCTCAACTTAATGGAAAAAAAATAGAAAAATTTTCTTTTAGAAATAAGAATGAAATTGATAATGCAATTGCAGAAATAAAAGATAAAAAATTTAATATAACGGATATTTCATCCAAAGTAGTTAGTAGAAATCCATCTGGTCCATTCACGACATCAACTCTTCAACAGGTAGCATCTAGCAGGCTAGGATTTGGAGCCTCTAGAACAATGCAAATTGCTCAAAGATTATATCAGGGTATTGAAATAGACGGAGAAACTATTGGTTTAATAACCTATATGAGAACAGATGGTACAAATTTATCAGTTGATGCAATTTCAGATTTTAGAGATTTTGTAAAGAATAACTATGGCAATGATTATCTTCCAGAAAAACCTTTAAATTATTCTGGAAAAAAAGCTAAAAATGCTCAAGAAGCTCACGAAGCTATAAGACCCACAGATATTAGCAGAACGCCTGACACACTTAAAAAATATTTAAGTTCAGATCAACAAAAACTATATAACTTAATTTGGGGCAGAGCTTTATCATCACAAATGGAAACTGCCAAATTTGACCGTAACACTATTACAATTACTACTGACGACAATGCTACAATCTGTAAAACTAGTGGATCTGTATTAAAATTTGATGGATTTTTAAAAGTTTTTCCGAACCCAAATAAAGATGATGATGAAGATATTTTGCCAGAGATGACTAAAGGGCCAATTAATATTGAATCTTTAATTGATGAGCAACATTTTACCCAACCACCACCAAGATATTCTGAAGCAAGTCTTGTAAAAAAATTAGAAGAACTAGGCATAGGTCGTCCATCAACATATGCAAGTATAATTTCAACTATAGCAAATAGAGGTTATGCTGAAATTTTAAATAAAAGATTTTTTCCAACAGATCGTGGAAAATTAATTTCAGCTTTTTTGGAAAAATTATTTTCTAAATATGTGGATTATAACTTTACAGCTAGTTTAGAAGATCAATTAGATGAAATCACTACTGGAAAGGAAAGTTGGATAAATGTTTTAGAAATGTTCTGGAAAGATTTCAATAGCAATGTAGCAGAAGTAAAAGAAAAAAGAACAAGAGAAGTTTTAGATTTATTAAATGATAGTTTGGGAACATTAATTTTTGACAAAGACGCTGATGGTAAAGTAGTAAGAAAATGTCAAATATGTGAAACAGGTTCTTTAAGTTTAAAAAATAGCTTTCGTGGTGGCGCATTTATAGGATGCTCTAATTATCCTGAGTGTAAATTTACTAGACCACTTTCTAAAGCAAAAGCTGCTGCTCAAGCTCAATTAGCAGAGCCAAAATTTATTGGCAAACATGAAAATGGTAACGACATACATCTTAAAAATGGAAGATTTGGCCCCTACTTACAATATGAAAAAATTTTAGAAGAAATTAAAGAAGAAAAACCAACAATGAAAAAAAAGAAAACCAAAAAGCTTAAAGATGTAAATGAGCTTTTAAAAAACGTATCAATACCAAAAGGATTGGAGATTGAAAGTATAGACATAGAAAAAGCTCAATTTTTATGTTCATTACCAAAATCATTAGGGATTAACCCTGAAAATCAAAAAGAAATTACTTTAAATACAGGTAGATTTGGGCCGTATTTAAAATGTGAAAATAAATCAGCTAGAATTGAAAATATAGAAGAAATATTCTCAATAGGACTTAATAGAGCAATAACACTCATAGCAGAGGCTAAACCTGGAAGAATGTCAGCATCAATAATAAAGGATCTAGGAGAACACCCAGAAGATAAAAAACCTGTTAGAGTAATGAAAGGTCAATACGGCCCATATATCAAATATAAGTCTTTAAATGCTACAATCCCAGAAGAAAAAGATCCAACTGAATTAACAATGGAGGAGGCATTAATCCTTATTGAGAAAAGAAAAGAATACGATAAAAATAAAAAAAGTAAGAAAAAGAAAAAAAAATGAAAAAAGTTTTAATTACATTTGGTTTAATGCTGTTTCTTACAAACTTTGCTTATTCCAATGAAACTAAATGTGCAGATTTTAAAAAATTTACAAAAGAATATTTAAAATGTAATGCAGATAAAATTAAAAAAGTAACCATTAAAAAAGCCAAGGAAATACAAGAAGGTACAGCAAAAAAAACAGAAAACTTTAAAGAAAACGTAAAGAATTTAACCAATAAAGCCAAAAAAAATATTAAAAAGAAGGAATAATTTATGAACTTTGAGGATAAAATTAAAGAATTGCAAATAGAATTACCTGAAGCTAAAGCTCCTGTTGGTTCTTATGTGGCAACTAAAATTGTAGGAAACTTACTTTATATTTCAGGTCAAATTTCCATGAATTCAAAAGGAGAGCTAATCAAAGGTAAAGTTGGTAAAGACTTGACTACAGATGAAGCTTACAAAGCTGCAGAAAGATGTGGATTAAGTATAGTCGCACAGGTAAAAAAAGCTTGTGATGGAGATCTTTCTAAAGTTAAATCTTGTATTAAGTTAACTGGATTTGTTAATTCAACGGAGGATTATATCGAGCAGCCAAAGGTTATTAATGGGGCTTCAGATTTAATAGCTTCAATTTTTGGTGAGGCTGGAATGCATACAAGGGCTGCTGTTAGCACTAATAGTCTACCACTGGGTGTTTCTGTTGAAGTTGATGCAATTTTTGAATTAAATTAATTATCTTCCAATACCAAAATATTTTATTTTAAGATTTTTCATTTTAAATGGTGAATACATGTTTCTCATGTCAAAAATTTTAAAATTACTTTTTTTAACAAGTTTTTTAAAATTCAATAATCTAAAATCATTCCATTCCGTATGCAAAACAATTAGATCACTATTTATACAAGCAGATGGAATATCTTTATAATATTTAACATTTTTTAATTTCTTAAATTCATTTTTTTCACCAGATGGATCATAGTATCTAATTTTCGAATTGTTTTTATTTAAATATCTAATCATCGGTATACTTGTGGCTTCACGCATATCGTCAGTATTTGGCTTAAACGTAACACCTAAAAAAGTTATGACTTTATTTTTTAATTTATTATTAAGAATATTTTCTAATCTTTTTGTAAGTAAAATTTTTCTTTTGTTGTTAGATTTAACAACACTTTTTACAATAGATAAATCTGTTTTAAATTGATTGGCAGTATTAATTAATGCCCTGGTATCTTTTGGAAAACATGAGCCTCCATAAGCAGGTCCAGCTCTTAGGAATCTGCCACCAATACGATCATCTGAGCCCATACCAACAGAAATGTCTTTAATATCAACGCCAGTTTTTTCACATAAATTAGCAAGTTCATTTATATAAGTAATTTTTGTAGCTAAGAAAGCATTAGAGGCATATTTTATCAATTCTGCACCTCTTCTTGAAGTATTATAATATCTGCTCGTTTTTTTAACTATGGGCGCGTACAAAGCATTCATTATTTTGTTAGCTTTTTTGCTATTTGTTCCAATTATAACTCTATCTGGATGAATAAAATCTCTAATAGCCTCACCCTCTCTTAAAAACTCTGGATTAGATACAACATCAACTAAGTTTTTATTGGTAAAATTACTCAAAATATTTTCTATTTTATCGCCAGTGCATACTGGTACTGTAGATTTAGTAACAATAATTTTATATCTAGATATCAATTTTTTTAATTGTTTCGCTACATTAAATACATATTTAAGATCAGCAGAATCTGAATTTTTAAGAGTAGGCGTTCCAACACAGATAAATATAATATCTGAATTTAAAACAGCTTTTTTTAAATCTGTAGTAAAAATTAACCTCTTTTCCTTGTAATTCTTTTTAAGAATTTCTTCTAAACCAGGCTCATAAATTGGAACTTTGCCATCATTCAAAAGATCAATTTTATTTTTATTATTGTCTACACAATAAACTGTATTGCCCAAATCTGAAAAACAGACACCACTCACTAACCCAACATAGCCAGTTCCTATCATGCATAATTTCATAAATTACTTATTTTCTTTCCCGAATTAATATATCCATTCATTGTGCCGCAATCTAAATATTTACCTGAGAAATTGTGTGCTATGAAATTTTCATTATCTTTGATTAAAGATTGAATAGCATCAGTGATGTGAATTTCACCTCCATTTCCAGAATTTTGATTTTTTAATTTTTTAAAAATTGTTTTTGGCAATATATACCTACCAATTACAGCTTTGTTAGAAGGGGCATCTTTAATAGAAGGTTTTTCTACTACATCACTAATTAGATAGTCACTTTTAGATAGTCTTTTAGACAGATTGTAAATTCCCCATCTACTTACAGTACTTTTGTTAACTTGCATACTCGCCATAACTGATGATTTATATTTTTGATGCAAATTTATCATCGATTTCGAGCAATTTTTTTTAATAATTAAATCATCAGGTAACAACATTAAAAAATATTTATCCTTAATAAATCTTTTAGTTTTAAGTACGGCGTCACCAGTTCCTTTTGGAACATTTTGGTAAACAAACTTAATCATTTTTTTATATTTCAATAATTTTTTATATTCTTTTATAATTCTAGGATCTTTCTTTTTTTTAATTAAATTTTTATAAAACCGATCACTATAAAAATAATTTTTAATCATCATTTTTTTTTTTGAAATAATAAAAATAATTTCTTTAATTCCAGCTTCAATACATTCATCTATTATGTATTCAATTCCTGGTCTGCCATTAATCGGAAGTAGCTCTTTAGCAAAAACACTTGTTAAAGGTAGCAGTCTGGTACCAAGACCAGCTAGAGGAATAATTGCTTGTTTAATCATTTAAATGTTTTACTTATTAATTATTTTAATACAAATGAAAATTTTATTAAACAATCGAATGCTTTATGAGGCTATTGGATCTTTAAATAGTGTTGGTTTTGTGCCAACTATGGGAGGTATTCATAAGGGGCATATTTCACTAATCAACAAATCAAAAAAAAATTGTAAAAAAACGTTAGTTAGTATTTTTATTAATCCAAAACAATTTAATAATAAAAATGATTTCAAAAAATATCCATCTAATATCAATAAAGATTTGTTTTTATTAAAAAAAACTAAAAAAGTTGATTTTGTTTACATTCCACAATTTAAGGACATCTACAAATCTAAGCAAAAATCAAAAATCACAATAAAAAAAAAAGAAAAAATCTTATGCGCTAAATTTAGAAAAGGCCACTTTGAAGGCGTTTTGGATGTAATGGATAGATTAACAAAATTAATAAAACCAAATAAAATATTTATGGGAGAAAAAGATTATCAACAATTATATCTAGTTAAAAGATTTATTGAAAAAAAATATAAGACAAGAATTATTGCTTGCAAAACAATAAGAGCAAAAAATAAATACGCTCTATCTTCAAGAAATTTTTTGTTAAATAAAATTAAATTAATTAAAGCTGGAAAAATAGCCAAATTACTAATTAATTTTAAAAAAAATTTAATTAAAAAAGAAAATATTCAAGAAATTCTATCATCAAAGAAATTAGAAATTGAAAAAAATTTTGATGTAAAGATTGAATATTTAGAGACTAGAAGAGAAAAAGATTTATCTATCACTAATAGCATAAAAAAATCTAGAATATTTATAGCTTATTATTTAGATAAGGTGAGATTAATAGACAATTTTTAAATTATAGAAAATAAGCACCGACGCCCAAAAAAGAAACGAAACCAATTACATCTGTAATTGTAGTAACAAATACACTAGAGGCAATTGCAGGATCAATATTCATTTTCTTTAATGTTACAGGAACCAAGATACCAAATAGTCCAGCAATAATCATAGTCAAAATCATAGAAATTGAAATTACGATTGATAAAATATTATCTTGAAACCAAATTTGAACTATAAAGGCACTTATAGCTGCAAAGATAATTCCATTTAATATACCAATAGTAAATTCTTTCATAACATTTGATGAAAAGTTATTTTTTGTTAAATCATTAGTTGCAATAGTTCTAACTGTAACTGCAAGTGTTTGCATACCAGCATTTCCACCCATCGAAGCTACAATTGGCATTAAAAATGCTAAAACTACCATTTGTTCAATTGTTGCTCCAAATAAACTAATGCAATAGGTTGCCAAGAAAGCTGTAAATAAATTTAATAACAGCCAATTAAATCTTCTTTTAGTCTTTGTGATTACACCGTCAGTAATTTCTTCATCACCTACACCTGCTAATCTCAATACATCTTCTTCCGCTTCTTCTTTAAGTACCGTTAAAATGTCATCACTCATAATCATACCAACAAGTTTATTATTCTTATCAATGACTGCTGCAGAATTTAAATTATAGTTTTCAAATAAATTTCCTACCTCTTCCTTATCCATATCAACAGGAATTAGTAATTGGGATTCTGCCATAATAGATAGCATTTTTGTATCTCTGGAAGTTGTAAGAACTCTCGATGATGGAACTGTTCCAATTGGTTTAAATTCTTCATTAACAATAAAAATTTCTAAAAATTCTTCAGGAAGATCTTTATTTTCTCTTAAATAATCAATAGTTTGACCAACAGACCAATTACTTGGTATAGCAGTAAATTCACGCTGCATAAGTCTAGCTGCAGTATCCTCTGGATAACTTAAACTCTCTAATATTGCAAAACGATCTTTTGGTGGTAATGAGCTTAAAATATTATTTTTTTCTTTTTCTGGTACATTTTCTAAAATTGAAATTGCGTCATCAGATTCTAAATTCGTTAAAATTGTCACTATTGAGTCTGATGAAAGATAAGTAATAATTTCTGTCTGAACAGACTCGTTAAGTTCTACAAATACCTCAGGATCAATATTAAAATTATTAAGTTTGATTAAGCTTTCTCTATCAGATTGATTTAAATGCTCAATAATATCAGCAGCATCAGCAGGATGCATTTCTTTGAAAGAATTAGTTATAAATAAAGCATCATTGTTGGAAATTTTTGAAGTTACAACTTTTATATATTCCTTGTTAAACTCAAAATTAACTTTTTTATCTTTTATTTTTTTAACTAGAGACATAAATTTACCTATAATTTAGGTTGGACTATTAATAGATAATTAAGATAATACAATTTATAAATGAATATAGAGATCAAAAAGTCAATAAAACCAATAAATTATTTTAATGCATTAAATCTGCTTGAGTCACGATTAGAGAACTTATCAAAAAATATAGAAAGAGAACTTATTTGGACCTTAGAACATGATGAAATATTTACTGCAGGGACCAGCTATTTAGAAAATGAAATTATAGATAAAACTATTAAGATTATTAAAACCAATCGTGGTGGTAAAATAACATGTCATGGACCAGGTCAATTAGTTTGTTATTTTGTTTTAGATTTAAGAAATAAGAAAGATATTAGAAAATTTATTACTTGTATCGAAAAAACTATTATTGATACTTTAAAATTTTTTAAGATAGAAACATTTGCAGATAAAGATAATATTGGAATTTGGTATAGAGAAGGTAATCAGATAAATAAAGTTGCAGCTATAGGTGTGAGAGTCAAAAAATGGATTGCCTACCATGGGTTTGCAATAAATATAAATAATAATTTAGATCAATATAAAAAAATTATACCCTGTGGTATTTCAAATAAAGGAATAACTAATTTGATCAAAATTAAAAATAATAATTATTCAGATTTAGAAAATATATTAATTAAAAATTTTATTTTAAATCTAAAAACCTAAGTCTTTTTGTTTTTAATAGTTTTCTAAAATAATCTGGTAATAAAGCTGTATAGGTATGCTTGATATCATTTGCAATAAATCTTATTTGATATGAATGCAGCATTAAATTTTTATTAATTCCCTTGAACGAGTTAGATAATTTATACTTTACATCACCAAAAATAGGTTGCCCCACAGCATATAATTGTTTTCTAAGTTGATGCTTTCGTCCTGTTATTGGCTTTAATTCAACCAGAGTAGCTTCTGAATTTTTATCTAATACTTTGTATAAAGTTTTTGCTTTTTCGATAATCTTTTTTTCTCCATCATATCTTATTAAATCGTCATTCCATTCCCCTGAATCTTTATTTAATTCACCATGACAAATTGCTAGGTATGTTTTATGTACTTTTCGTAATCTAAATAATGAAGTTAATAACTGGGCAGACTCTCTAGTCTTTGCCATTATAAATACACCAGATGTATCTTTGTCTAATCTATGTACAGAATAAGGTTTTGTTCCCTGAAAAATTTCACTTTTAGCAAAAATATCTACAAGATTTTTTTTTGATTTTGTACCACCTTGAACTGAAATACCTGAACTTTTATTAAGAACTATAAAATTCTCATTATTATCAATGATCTGATCTTCATTTGATTTAATAACCTCTTTTGATGGTTCAAATTTAATTTTTTTTTGAACTATTGTTTCTTTAAAATCTATATTAAATAAATTGATCTCATCATTAGTTTTAACTTTATGAGAACTTTTTATTTTTTTTTTATTTAGTTTAATCTTACCTGCTCTGAGATGCTTTTCGATTAGTCCTTGTGGAATACTTCCTAGTGAGTGTCTGATCCAACGATCAATACGCATACCATTACACGTTTTTTCAACGGTGTAAGACTTTTTCATGATTAGATTTATGCTGTAGCTTGATTCTTTTCTTCAGCTTTTGGTGTTTCTTTAGTGACAACCTTTTTAGGTTTATCAACTCTTTTTGCCTCAACATCTCTGTCAACAAATTCGATTACTGCCATAGGTGCATTATCACCATACCTAAAACCAGCTTTAATAATTCTTGTGTATCCACCATGTCTCTTTTCATATCTCTTAGAGAGGGTTTTTGTCACTTTATGAGCAGAACTAATGTCCTGTAATTTACTCATTAACATTTTAGTTGTTTGCAAAGTTTCTTTTTTACCTAGTGTAATAATTTTATCAGCTTGTGGTTTTAAAAATTTAGCTTTTGGAAGCGTTGTTGTTATTTGCTCATATTTAATCAAAGAATTTAGCATATTCTTTAAAAGTGCTTTTCTATGTTCAGAAGTTCTATTTAACTTCTTGTTTGCCATTCCGTGTTTCATTAGATTTGTTCCTCTAACTTTTTAGACATTTCAGCAATATTATCAGGTGGCCAATTAGGTATTTCCATACCTAGGTACAATGACATTCCAGTCAAAACTTCTTTTATTTCATTTAATGATTTTCTTCCAAAATTTGGCGTTCTAAGCATTTCACCTTCTGATTTTTGAACTAAGTCACCAATATAAATTATATTATCATTTTTAAGACAGTTCATAGATCTTACTGAAAGCTCAAGTTCATCAACTTTTCTCAATAAATTTTTATTAAATTCAGGCTCTGTTGATACTTCTTTTACGGGAGCTTCAACAGGTTCATCAAAATTAACAAACATTTTTAACTGATCTTGGAATATTCTTGCTGAATAAGCGACTGCATCTTCCGCTGAAATTGATCCATTAGTTTCAACTTCCATTATCAATTTATCATAATCCAAAGCTTTACCTTCTCTTGCAGTGCTAATTGAATAAGAAACTTTTTTAACTGGGCTATAAAGTGAATCAATTGCTATAAGACCTAATGGTGGTTCTTCAGGTTTATTTAAATCAGCTGGAACGTACCCTTTTCCAGTGCTCACGTTCATTTCCATATGAAAATTTGTATTTTCATCAAGGTTACAAATAACTAAATCTGGGTTAAGAATTTCAACATCTGCAACTTGAGTAATATCAGATGCTTTAATTTCACCTGGTCCTTTAGCATCTAATATAAGTTTTTTTGTACCTTCTGAATTACTTTTTAAAGCCAAAGATTTAACATTTAAAACAATATCAGTAACATCTTCTCTTACACCTTTAATAGATGTGAATTCATGTAAAACACCATCAATTTGGATTGAAGTAACAGCCGCACCTCTTATTGAAGAAAGTAAAATTCTTCTTAAAGAATTTCCTAAGGTTAATCCATAACCTTTTTCTAAAGGTTCAGCGATTATTTTAGCATGAGTTAAATCATCACTAATTTGTACATCTAGTTTAGATGGTTTAATTAATGATTTCCAATTTTTTACATTCACATTTTCAACTTCCATTAAACTCTCCTTTTTTTTGGTGGTCTCACACCATTGTGAGGCATAGGTGTTGTGTCCTTAATTGATAAAATTTTAAATCCTCTAGCTTGCAAAGCTCTTAATGCTGTTTCACGTCCTGAACCTGGTCCTTTAACTTCAACGGACAAAGTTTTCATTCCATACTCCATTGCTTTAGATGCAGCTGCATCAGCAGCAATCTGAGCTGCATAAGGGGTAGATTTTCTTGATCCTTTAAAACCTTTTTGTCCAGCAGAAGCCCAAGAAATTACATTTCCATTAGTATCTGCAATAGAAATTATTGTGTTGTTAAAGGTAGATTGAACATAAGCAATACCGTTTAAAATATTTTTTTTAATTTTTTTCTTTTTAGAGTACGAACTTTTATTACTTTTCTTAGAAGACTTTTCAACCTTCTGATCTTTATTTTCAACTTTATCAGCTTTAGCCATAATTATTTTTTAGTTGGAGTTAATTTTTTTCCTGCGATCGCAATAGCTTTACCTTTTCTGGTTCTTGCATTGCATCTTGTTCTTTGACCTCTAACAGGTAATTTTTTTCTATGTCTAGTTCCTCTGTAACATGCAAGATCAATTAATCTTTTGATCGTTAAAGAGTAATCTCTTCTAAGATCACCTTCCACTTTAAAATTAGCATCAATATATTCTCTAATTTTTAAAATTTCATCATCAGTTAACTCGTTAATTCTTTTAGCTTTAGGAATTTCAAGAGAAGAACAAATTTGATTAGAAAACTTGTCACCAATTCCATAGATATAAGTTAGACCTATGTGAACAAGCTTATTTTGTGGGATGTTGATACCTGCGATACGAGCCATAATATTTGTGATAATTTGAGCCTTTTATATAATAAGATTATCTAAAGTCAACGCCTTAAACATTGATAAAAGTGTCGATTTTCTTTGTTATTTCATCAATTTCTTGAGTTCCATCGATCTCATGGAAATTTGGATTTTTAGAGTAGTAATCTAAAACAGGTCGAGTGGTTTCCATGTAAGTATCATATCTTTTTAAAAT
>JACWEP010000022.1 GCA_014653375.1 Pelagibacterales bacterium SAG-MED48
ACAATTTCTTTTTCTAGCTTAACGTCAGTAAAGAAACGTTTATATCGCTTGATTAGTTTGCCTTTTATTAAAGACTTGGTAAATTCCATTACTAAATTATACATTTAAAATGACTAAAAACACAAAAGTTAATGCCGCAATATTAATTATAGGAAACGAAATTTTATCAGGCAGAACTCAAGATACTAATACCTCAACATTAGCAACTTGGTTTAATTCAATTGGAGTAAAGGTTGAAGAGGTTAGAGTTATTCCCGATATAAAAAAAACTATAATTGATACATTAAATTCATTGAGAGAAAACTATAACTATGTTTTTACATCAGGTGGTATTGGACCAACTCACGATGATATTACAGCTGAATCAGTTTCAAAGGCTTTTGGGATAAAATATGAAATTCACAAAGAAGCTTATAAAATTTTAGAAGATTATTATAAACCAGGTGAGTTTAATGAAGGTAGACAAAAAATGGTCTGGATGCCTGAAAATGCAAATTTGATTTTAAACCCTACAAGTGGTGCTCCAGGTTTTAATGTTGAAAATGTATTTTGTTTACCAGGTGTGCCATCGATTTTAAAATCAATGTTAGGTGGTTTAACTAATAAGATTGTAGGTGGAGAACCCATCCTAAGTCTTACTATTAGCTTAAGAACGGTTGAAAGCGAAATAGCAAACTCATTAACACAAGTTCAAAATGATAATCTAGATGTTGAGATTGGCAGCTATCCTTTTTTTCAAGCAGGAAAATTAGGTGTTTCAATTGTCATAAGATCAGAAGATCAATCTAAAATTGATAATTGTAATTTGCAGATTTTAGAATTTGTTAATGAAAAGAAAATTGAAGTAGTGGATCGTTAAATGCTTTATTTTGCTTACGGAAGTAATCTTAACCATTTTCAAATGAAAAGAAGATGTAAAGACAGCGTTTATTTGAAAAAAATTAATCTAAAAGATTTTAGATTAACATTTAGAAGTAAATACAGAGCAGCAGATATAGAGCATAAGAAAAATTCTATCGTACAAGGTGGTTTATTTGAAATTTCAAAAAGTGATGAAAAAAAATTAGATCTTTATGAGGATTATCCAATTTTATATAAAAAGATCTTTTTTTATTATTACGGAAAAAAAGTAATGACATATTCAATGGTAAGAAAATCTTCTTTTAAATTTCCAACTGAGCGTTATCTAAATGTAGTAAAACGTGGTTACAAAGATTGTAATTTAGATAAAAAATATTTGAATAAAGCTTTAATAATACAAGGCTAAAATTTATGTTAAAATACTATAAATTCTTGCTCAAATTATAAATTAGTGATTTACTAATTTTAAAATATTACGAATTTAACAATAATAAATTTATTTTATGAAAACTTATAATATTGCATCAATAGAAGGTGACGGAATTGGCAAAGAAGTTGTTCCAGAAGCTCATAAAGTTTTAAAAAAAATAGCTGAAAAGCATCAATTCAAAATAGCTATTGATGAATTTGATTTTGCTTCCTGTGATTATTATGAAAAACATGGAAAAATGATGCCAGATAATTGGAAGGAAAAAATTGAAAAACACGATGCAATTTTTTTTGGGGCAGTTGGTATGCCTGATCGATACCCAGATCATATAACTTTATGGGGATCATTATTAAAATTTAGAAGAGAATTTGATCAATACATCAATCTAAGACCAGTAAAATTATTTCCTGGAGTTAAATCTCCATTAGCAGACAAAACACCTGGTGATATTGATATGATTATTATTAGAGAAAATACAGAAGGAGAATATTCATCTGTTGGAGGTAGAATGTATGAGGGTACAGAGCGAGAAATAGCTCTTCAAGAAACAATAATGTCTAAGCATGGTATTGATAGGGTACAAAAATTTGCTTTTGAAGTCGCAAAATCCCGTAAAAGAAAAAAATTAACTAGCGCAACAAAATCAAATGGTATTTCAATTACAATGCCATATTGGGATGAAAGATTTAATGCTAATAAAAAAGATTACACCGATATTAAAACTAACCAATTTCATATTGATATTTTGGTTGCAAGATTTGTACTAAACCCAGAGTGGTTTGATGTTGTTGTAGCTTCCAATTTATTCGGAGATATTTTGTCAGATTTAGGTCCTGCTTGTACGGGAACTATTGGTATTGCTCCATCTGGAAATATTAATCCAGAAAAAAAATTTCCATCTTTATTTGAGCCTGTTCATGGTTCAGCTCCAGATATCGCAGGTAAAGGTGTAGCAAATCCAATAGGGCAAATTTGGTCAGGAGCTTTAATGTTAGATTATTTAGGTGAAAAAGAGGCTGCTAATTCAATTATGTTAGCAATTGAAAAAACATTACTGGATAAAAAAAATAGAACAAAAGATTTAAATGGAGAAAGCAATACACTTGAATGTGCTCAAGCTGTATTAGATAATTTGTAATTAAATTAAATGCTTAAAATAATTCCAAACAAAAAAGATATTGGAGCAGAAATTGTTTGCGATTTAAAAAAACTTTCAAATTTAGATTTTAGGAAAATAAAATCAGCACTTCATAAATACGGTGTAATATTTTTTAAAAAACAAAAATTAACATCAAGTTCTTATGTTAAGTTTGCTAAAAATTTTGGTAAATTGGCAAATTATCCTAGACTAAAAGGTTTAAGTAAAAAATATCCTCAAATAACAGTTGTCCAAAGAAAATCTTCAGACAAGGGCCCTAGTTTTGGTGAACAGTTTCATACAGACTCAATTTACACGAATAAACCACCAAGGTTTACAATGTTGTTATCTAAACTTGTTCCAAAAAAAGGTGCTGCAAACACTGAGTTTTGCTCTCAATATTTAGCTTATAGAAATTTACCAGCAAATATTAAAAAGAAATTAAAATTAGTCAAAGGTGTTTACTCATCAGAAGGCCCGATATCAATTACCACCAAAGAAAGAGTTAAAGAAAAAGGAAAAAAAATTAAAGAGTTAATATCTACTCATAAAATTTTCAAAAAAATAAACTTGAATTATGCAATTTATTGTAGCCCTGGACATTTCATGGATTTTAAACCAAAAATTAAACATCCATTAAAAATGAAGAAATTTTTATTAAAGCATCAAATTAAGAAAAAATTTCAATATTCATTAGACTGGGAAAAAAACCAATTAGCAATTTGGGATAATAGATCTATGCTTCATCAGGCAACACCTTTTAAAGGTAATAGAATAATGCATAGAATAACAATTCATTAATCAACTCAGATTATAAAGTCATAGAATATCGGTATAATTTACTCTAGCCTTCCCTTAAATATTTTATTAAATTAATCTAAACTTATGCCTTTAATGAACGATAATTTAAAGATGATATCCTGCAGCGATTTCAGGTTATTTTTAAAAAGATTAATCAAGGATAAAATAGAAAAAGAATGGTCTGAAGATTATGTTAATGATTTAAATCTAGTTATATTTCCAAGAAGCACTATCAAAAGAAGATATGAAAATAAGGGGATAGATCTTATTAAACTTATCAATAGCCCAAGTTATTATAATCATGTTAAGACAAATATTAATAGCAACGGAAGTTTAGAAATTGAAAAACAACAAAGATAGATAACCCTTGCATCTGAGAATAAAAAATTTTCTATATTTAATCATCAAAACTTAAAAAGGAGTAATTTATGAGTAATATCACTACGATAGGTGTTATTGGTTTGGGAAATGCTGGTGCACCCATTTTAAATAATTTAAATAAATCAAATAAATACAAATTAGTTGCTTTTGATATAGATACAAAAAAGCTTAATGATATTCCTAAGAATATTATTAAAGCAACTTCCATAAAAACTCTTGCTGAACAATGTAATGTAGTCCTAACATGTTTACCTAAACCTGAGCATGTTCTTGAAGCTGTAGATGGTAAAGATGGTTTGTTACAAAATTCTTCTAAGGATATGGTCTGGATAGACACATCTACCACTAATTTTAAACAAACGCAAAAATTAGCTATTAAGGCATCAACCTACGGCGTTTCAATGTTAGAAGCCACTCTAACGGGTGGCGTACATGCTTTACAGAATAACAATATGGTATGCTTGGCTGGCGGTGATGAAGACACTTTTAAGTTATGGAAAGAAGTTTTACAGGATGCAATTGGTGAAGTTGTTGTCTTGTGTGGAAATGTAGGAGCTGGCGCAATTGCTAAAGTTGTATCAAACATGCTTGCATTTACTAATATGGTTGCAGCCTCTGAATGTATGATGATTGCTAAAAGAGCAGGTCTAGATCTAGAAAATTTTTTTGATGCTATAAGAGTATCTGCTGGAAATTCTTTTGCTTGGGAAACGGTTGTTCCACATATTTTTAATCAAAAATATGAATCTGGTTTTACGATGGATCTAGCTTGTAAGGATATGAATTTAAGTTATTTACTTGGTCAAGATTTAAAAGTTCCTTTAGATCTGCATATGGAAGTAAAAAAAAAAATGGATAAAGCTCGAAAACAATATGGTGATGACAAAGGGTGTTATGTTTATCCGCGGACCCTTGAGGATGAACTTGGAGAATCGTTATCTTTAAAAGGTTGGGATAACTGGGGTTATGATATTAAAGTTTTAGATGGCTCAATTGTTGTTAAACATAAAAACCGTCCAAAGTCTAAACATCCACAATATAATTCAGAAGCTAAAGATTAATGAAAAAAAGAGATTTTTTAAAATTAGTTTTCAACACAGCTTCTTTATTTTTTTTTTCGGCACTCCCTAGCTTTTCAAGTTCTCATAAAAAAAAAAACAAAGTGAAAAAGAAAAGCAACAAAAGGGGCAAAAAAAAAAGAGAATATTTTATAAATAATATTTATCCTAACTTAAAAATAGAGTCTCCGCTGCATCAAAAAATAGAAGGTTTTGTCCAGCCAAATACTATCTCATTAGAAATTTATAAAATGGCAGGGATAATGCCAGGCCCCCCTATATCTGAAGATACAAAAATACAAAAAAAACGTGGAATGCTTAATACTGGTTTAAAGGCAAAATTTTATGATAATAAAAAACTAGTAGTTTGTGATGATTGTTGGGCAATTAATTATTCTCATAAAAGAGAGGGTAGGCCCGCATATCATAAAGGTCGAGACTTACCAATGAAGTTTGATGAACCTGTATTAGCAATGGCTAATGGTACAGTTGTGGGTTTATTTGAAAATTTAATGAGCAGGAAAGGTGTTGAAGTCGTTCTAAGACACACTCCCTTACAAAGTGGAACAAAATATTATGTTTATACTCAGTATACTCATTTTAATAAATGGCCTTTAGATGTAAAAATTGGGCAAAAAATTAAAGTTGGTGAAGTTTTAGGTCCCAACGGAAATTCAGGAAAGAAAGGAAAGAGAGTTAGAAGACCAGCATTACATTTTGCTGCGTTTTATTCTAAATCACCTAACTGGAGTTTTTTTAAAGGAGGTTTCTTAGTAAAGGATGGCTACTGGATGGATCCTATTAGTTTTTATAGAAATGAAGAACCATTTGATAATAAATCTGTGAAAAAATTAAAGTCTAAAGAAAGAAACCCATCAATTGGATACAAAACTAAATCTGGAAACATTTTACCAGAAGGTACAAAAAAAGTGTGGCCCTTTGCATATAATGGCACTTGATACTAAAAATCAAAGTAAGATAATTTGTACAGACTAGTGGACGGACTAGTACCTAGAAAGATAAAATAAATAAATTTTACTTATTACTCTTGTTCAATTATAAATATTAGCATAAATACTCATGAAATTCATTAATGCCCTCGTGGTGAAATTGGTAGACACAAAGGACTTAAAATCCTTGCCGCTTGCGGAGTGCCAGTTCGAGTCTGGCCGAGGGCACCACTAAGTGAATAAGCTACAAATAATTTTTGATAAAAATAAAAAATCTTTAAATATTAAAAAATTATTATTAAAAAAAATTAATACTCATCAATTTAAACAAACTAATCTTGTAATTGTTGTTGGTGGCGACGGTTTTATGCTTGAAACTTTAAAGAAAAATAAAAATTCTAAAAAGAAATTTTATGGGATCAATTCAGGAAATTATGGGTTTTTGATGAATAAGTTTTCGTCAAAAAACATTATTAAAAATCTTTTAAAAGCTAATATGATTTCAATTTACCCATTAGAAATGATTGTCAAGAATAAGAATAATCAAATAAAAAAGTCCTTAGCTATTAATGAAGTATCAGTTTTAAGACAGAGTAGACAAGCAGCTAATTTATCTATTAAGCATGGATCAAAGCAAATTATTAAAAACTTAGTTTCAGATGGAGTTTTAGTTTCGACACCAGCTGGAAGTACAGCATATAATCTATCAGTTCATGGACCAATTCTAAGTCTAAACTCAAAAAAATTATCCATAGCTCCAATTAGTCCTTTTAGACCAAGAAGATGGGAGGGTAAGGTTGTTAATGATAAACTTAAGATTACAATTACTAATCTAAGTCCATCAAAAAGACCTATCAGTGCTGTAGCTGACAATTTAGAAGTTCGAAATGCTAAATCAATTATTGTAAAGACTAATAATAAAATTAAATTTAATCTTCTCTATGACAAAAGTAGAAGTTTACAAAAAAAAATTAAGATTGAACAATTACGAAGAGAAACAACTTAATAAATTTTATTCAAATTTAAATACATAATGAGATTAAGAAGATTAATTCAAAAAAAATCTAAAAAATTTATCATAAAAAAGTTAAGTAATAATTTTAGTACATTGTTTCAAGCTTTTAATATGTCTAAAAGGCCTTATAGCGATATCCCATATGTTAATGTAAAGTTTAAAAAAAATTCATCATTAGCAAAAAAAAATGATGATATTTTACTCAAAATAGATGGTGTTATATTACCTAAAATTTTAGAAACTGGAAATTTTGATGTATTTTTAATCAATTTTCTAAAAAAAAAAATAAAAAAAAATTCTGTATTTGTGGATATTGGATCCAATCATGGTCTTGTTACAAGACAAGTTTCAAATATTAGTTTAATTAAAAAAATAATATATTTTGAACCAGTTAAGGAAATATTTGATCTATCTGTTTTTAATACAAAAAATATTAAGAATATTGAAAGAAATAATTATGGATGGGCTAAAAAAGAAGGCTACAAATTATTTTTTGAAAATCCATCAAATTCAGGCGATTTTAGTCTTATACCTAGTAAACAAAGAACAATTAAACATAAATTTAAATTTGCAAATGCTAAGACTGAATTAAAAAAAATTTTAAACAATAATAAACAAAAATTTAAAATTATTTTAAAAACTGATTGTCAAGGATATGATATTGAATTATTTTCAAATTTTGATGCCAAATATCTTTCAAACATATATATGTATTTTTTAGAGATAAAGGATATCGGAAATAATAAAAAGAATTTTTATAGAAATATAAGATTATTTGATAAAATTTTTGTTTCTATTCCATCTGTTCATAATGGTATTAAAGAAATACATTTTGACCAACTTAAAAACTATTTTAATTATAAAGTTGAGTTTGATTTAATCTTGTTAAATAATATAAAGTAAGTTAATGGTGCCCCCGCACGGATTCGAACCGCGGACCTATTGATTACAAATCAATTGCTCTACCAGCTGAGCTACAAGGGCATAAATGAATAACTATTAATTATTTGTTAAATAATCAACTCTTTTTTTTTAAAAAACTTAAATGATGAAAAACAATTGCAGCACTATTTGATATATTGAGACTTTCAATATCTTTATTCATATCTATCTTAACAAAGAAATCTGCATATTTACCTGTATGCTCTCTCATACCAAAACCTTCAGAGCCAAATAGAAGAACATTTTTTCCTTCCCATTTAACGTCTGTAAAATCTTTATCTCCCCTAGCATCAAAACCATAAACCCAAAAATTTTTTTCTCTTAAATTTTTTAGTGTTGAGTTTATGTTGGATACTTGAAAAATATTTAAATGTTCCATACAGCCACTTGCCGCTTTATACATAAGTTTACTATCACTTGGAAATTGTCTTTCTTTTATAATTAATCCATCAATTTTAAATGATGATGCGCTTCTAATTAATGAACCAATATTTCTTGGATCTGTTACTTCATCCAAACAAACAAAAGTACAATCTTTTTTTCCTTTAATAAATTCTTTTAAATCAGGTTGATCAAGATGTTCAATTTCAGCAACATATCCACCATGCATTAATTGTTCTTTTGATGTATACTTGTCTAATTCTTTCTTAGACTTAAAGTAAACTTTGACATCTTCTAAAACATTTTTTTTTTGGATTTTTTCTATGAATATTTTTCTTAGCATCCTCAGTTAAAAATACTCTTAAAACCTTTCTTTTAGAATTTCTTAGAGCTTCTATAACAGCATGTTGTCCAGCAATAAAAAAAGAGGATTTATTCATAAATTTTATAGTGTTTTACACGTTTTTTTGGATATTTTCCTATTAAATCACGTGTTGCATTTGCATAAATAAAATATATAAAACGCATGTTGTTTGAAGCTTTATTGAACAGGGGACACTTCCCCAAAAGGAGGGGTTCCAGAGCGGTCAAATGGGGCGGGCTGTAAACCCGTTGACTTCGGTCTTCGAAAGTTCGAATCTTTCCCCCTCCACCATTCAATAAAATTTTAAGTAACATGGAGTGTTACTCTTGGGGTTGTGCGGGTGTAGTTCAATGGTAGAACGCTAGCCTTCCAAGCTGGATGTAAGGGTTCGATTCCCTTTACCCGCTCCAAGAAAAAAAATTATTAATGAAAACAAAAACCGAGGAAAAAAAGTAATGTCAAAAGAAAAATTTGTAAGAAATAAACCCCACTGTAACATTGGAACTATTGGTCATGTCGACCACGGTAAAACAACGCTTACTGCAGCTATCACGATTACGTTAGCAGAAGCAGGCGGTGGAACAGCGGTAGCGTATGATCAAATTGATAAAGCCCCTGAAGAAAAAGAAAGAGGGATTACAATTTCAACAGCTCACGTTGAATATGAAACTGAAAAAAGACATTACGCTCACGTTGATTGTCCAGGTCACGCTGACTATGTGAAGAACATGATCACTGGTGCTGCGCAAATGGATGGAGCTATCTTAGTAGTAAACGCTGCTGATGGTCCTATGCCACAAACAAGAGAACATATTCTTTTAGGAAGACAAGTTGGAATCCCTGCAATTGTTGTTTACTTAAATAAAGTAGACCAAGTTGATGATAAAGATATGATCGAACTTGTAGAAGAAGAAATTAGAGAACTTTTAACTTCTTATAAATACCCTGGAGAGACAACTCCTATTGTTAAAGGTTCAGCATTAGCAGCAGTAGAAAAAAGAGATGAAGAAATTGGAAAAAATTCAATTTTAGAATTAATGAAAGCTGTTGACGAACATATCCCACAACCTGCTAGAGATGTTGATAAACCTTTCTTGATGCCAGTTGAGGACGTATTTTCAATTTCAGGAAGAGGAACAGTTGCAACTGGTAGAATTGAATCAGGTGTAATTAAAACTGGTGAAGAAGTTGAAATCGTTGGAATTAAAGAAACAAAAAAATCGGTTTGTACAGGTGTTGAAATGTTTAGAAAACTTTTAGACTCAGGTGAAGCTGGTGATAACGTTGGAATTTTATTGAGAGGAATTGAAAGAACTGACATTGAAAGAGGTCAAGTTCTTTGTAAGTCTGGATCAATTACTCCACATACTAAATTTGAAGCTCAAGCGTATGTACTTAAAAAAGATGAGGGTGGAAGACACACTCCTTTCTTTACTAAATATAGACCTCAGTTTTATTTTAGAACAACAGATGTAACAGGTGAAGTTGAGTTGCCAGCAGGTACTGAAATGGTTATGCCAGGTGATGATGCTAAATTTACTGTTAAATTAATCACACCAATCGCAATGTCAGAGCAATTAAACTTTGCTATTCGTGAAGGTGGAAGAACTGTTGGAGCAGGAGTAGTAACTAAAATTATAGAGTAACTCTATAAATAGGAGTGTAGCTCAATTGGTAGAGCGCCGGTCTCCAAAACCGGAGGCTGAGGGTTCGAGTCCCTCCGCTCCTGCCAATTAGAGCTAAATTATTATGAAAAACCCGATGAAATTTATCCAAGAAGTTAAACAGGAAGCCTTTAAAGTTTCATGGCCGACATGGAAAGAGACATTACAAGGTGCTTTAATGGTATTTGTAATGACTGTTGTTATGTCCTTATTTTTTCTTCTTTTAGATCAGGTTTTAAAGTTTTTTTTAGAAATATTACTTAAAGTTCGAGATAATTGGTGTCTCAATAATTTCACCTGAAGGTTTTGCTATTAATCCCCTCATTCCAGCAAGCTGTTTCATTTGAGCTGCTGATCCTCTAGCTCCACTATCTGCCATCATATAAACAGAATTTATTTTAAGTCCATCAGGAGTTTTTTCTGTCGCAGAGATACCTCTCATCATTTCACCTGCAACTTTATCTGTACATTTTGACCAAGCATCAACAACTTTATTGTATTTTTCACCTCTTGTAATTAATCCCTCAGAGTATTGAGTTTCATAATCAGCAATTAAACCTTTTGTATCTTCAATTAATTGAGTTTTGCTCTCAGGAATTACAAGATCGTCTTTTCCAAAAGAAATACCTGCTTTAAATGCATGTTTAAACCCTAGATCTTTAAGTTTATCACAGAAAATAACAGTAGATTTTTGACCACAAAATCTAAATACAATATCAATAATTTCTGAGACAACTTTTTTAGGTAGCAATCTGTCTACTAGAGAAAATTTAATATTACTATTTTTTGGAAGTAAGTTTGCTAATAAAAATCTTCCTGCAGTAGATGTATATTTTTCTAATTTTTTATTACCATTTTCATCAACTGTTTCAATTCTAGATATAATCGTACTATGTACTTTAATTTGGTCTGAAGCTAATGCAAATTCTATAGCATCAACATCCACAAAATATCCAGCTGATTTATCAGTCATAGGTTCTTGAGAAAGATAGTAAATTCCCAAAATCATATCCTGACTTGGTACGATAATTGGTTTACCGTTAGATGGTGATAAAATATTATTTGTCGATAACATTAAAATTCTTGCTTCTAATTGAGCTTCTAGACTTAGTGGGACGTGAACAGCCATTTGGTCACCATCAAAGTCAGCATTAAATGCAGCACAAGTTAATGGGTGTAGTTCAATTGCATCTCCCTCAATAAGTTTTGGTTCAAATGCCTGAACACCCAATCTGTGAAGTGTTGGTGCTCTATTTAAAATTACAGGATGCTCTCTAACAATTAATTCTAGCGCATCCCATACAGCATTCGTTTCTTTTTCAACTAACTTCTTAGCTTGTTTAATAGTTGAAGCTAATCCAAGTTTATTTAGTCTTGCATACAAAAATGGTTTAAATAATTCTAAAGCCATTTTTTTTGGCAAACCACATTCATGAAGTTTTAAATCTGGACCAACAACAATTACAGATCTACCTGAGTAATCAACTCTTTTACCTAGTAAGTTCTGTCTAAATCTACCCTGTTTACCTTTAAGCATTTCTGCTAAAGATTTTAGTGGTCTTTTACCAGTTCCAGTTATAACTCTGCCTCTTCTACCATTGTCAAACAATGCGTCCACAGACTCTTGAAGCATACGTTTTTCATTTCTTACAATGATATCTGGAGCTTTAAGGTCCATTAATCTTTTTAATCTATTATTTCTATTGATAACTCTTCTATAAAGATCATTTAAATCAGATGTCGCAAATCTTCCACCATCCAAAGGAACTAACGGTCTTAGCTCTGGTGGAATAACAGGTACAACAGTTAAGATCATCCACTCAGGTTTTTGACCTGTTTCAATAAACGACTCTACTAGTTTTAATCTTTTAATTGCTCTTTCTTCATTTACTTTAGATTTTGTTTCTTTAATAAAACCAACAAGATTTTTTCTCTCTAATTCTAAATCTAAATTTTTTAACATTTCAAGTACAGCTTCTGCACCTATTCCAGCTGTAAATGACTCTTCACCAAATTCATCTTGGTACTTGGCTAACTCCTCTTCATTAAGAAGTTGATTTTTCTGTAGACCAGTTAGACCTGGCTCAATGACAATAAAGTTTTCGAAGTACAGCACTCTTTCGATTTCTTTAAGCTTCATATCAACAGCTAAAGCTATTCTGCTAGGTAAAGATTTTAAAAACCATATGTGGGCAACAGGTGTTGCAAGATTAATATGACCCATTCGTTCTCTACGAACATTAGATTTAGTTACTTCAACTCCACATTTTTCACAAATAATTCCTCTAAATTTCATACGTTTGTATTTTCCACACAAACATTCATAATCTTTAATTGGGCCAAAAATTCTTGCACAAAATAAACCATCTTTTTCAGGTCTAAAAGTTCTGTAGTTTATTGTTTCTGGTTTTTTAATTTCACCAAAAGTCCATGATTTAATTTTTTCAGGACTAGCTAATGAAATTTTAATACTACTAAAATTTTGAGCTTCAGAAATTTCAGTATTTTTAAATAGATCTGTTAATTCTTTACTCATTTTAATTAAGCTCCACGTTTAATGCTAATGATTTAATTTCTTTAACTAACACGTTGAATGACTCAGGTATACCTGATTCAAAATTTTCCTCACCTTTAACTATAGTTTCGTAAACTTTAACTCTACCTGCTACGTCGTCTGACTTCACAGTTAATATTTCTTGTAGTGTGTATGAAGCTCCATACGCTTCTAATGCCCATACTTCCATTTCACCAAATCTTTGACCACCAAGTTGAGCTTTTCCTCCCAATGGTTGCTGAGTAACCAAACTATATGGACCAGTTGATCTTGCATGAATTTTATCTTCAACCAAATGATGAAGTTTAAGCATATAAATAATACCAACTGTTACAGGTCTATCAAATTTTTCTCCTGTTCTACCATCCCATAAATATGTTTGTCCTGATCC
>JACWEP010000023.1 GCA_014653375.1 Pelagibacterales bacterium SAG-MED48
CGATCATTTAAATAGCTTAAAAATTAAAAATTCTTCAGAATGGCGCGAATATGCAACGCAGTGTATGATTGAAATAATGAATCACAAAGGACAGTAGTTGTGAGTAATCAGGAGAAGGTTTTTTAATTATTTGCGCTTCGTTAATTATCTTTACTTTGTAATACTTAATAGAAAAACATTTTTTTTAAAAAGCTTTATTTCTTTATAAAAATATAATATCAACTTCATAAAGGGGTGTCGTAAAAGACTGAGATTAAACCCTAAGAACCTGTCCGGTAATTCAGAAAGGGAGAACAATGGATAAAACATACTTTATAAGTCAATCAACATCACTATCGTTAGTAATTATTATTAGTTTAATATTTGCTATTTTAGGTCTTTATTATTCTAAAAAATTTAAAGGCATAAATAATTATTTAACTGCGAATAGAAATATTGGTTTATTTTCTTTAACCACAAGTTTGGTCGCATCTGCTTTAGGGGCATGGATATTATTTGGTCCTGCATCAGCAGCAACTTGGGGCGGAATAGGTGCAGTTATAGGTTATGCGCTTGGAACAGCTTTTCCAATGATTTTTTTAATTTATTTAGGAAAAAAAATTAGAAAAGAATTTCCAAAAGGATCATCTTTAATTGAATTTATGAGAAGAAAATTTGGAAAAAGTTTATTCAAATTAATTTTATTAATGACTATTTTTTATATGTTTATATTTCTCTGTGCAGAAGTTACCGCTGTTGCTATTTTAATAAACTATATTTCAGGAACTGAACTGTGGATTACAGCATTGATAGTTCTTATTGCAACATTAACATACACTTTATATGGAGGTTTAAGAGCCTCGATATTTACTGATAATATTCAAATGATTGTCATCGGAGTTCTTCTGGTAATATCTGTATCTTATATTATTACATTTGCTGGTAGTGAATTTTCATTTAGTTATGTAAAAGAAAAAAACCCTCAATTATTAAGTGGTTCTTATATTCCAAGTTATACTGCAGGATTAACTTTCTTCATTGCGGTTGCAGCTACTAATTTATTTCATCAAGGAAACTGGCAAAGAGTATATGCTGCAAAAGATCAACAAACTTTACAAAAAAGCTTAATTATTTCTTTTTTTATTATTGTGCCAATTGTTTTTTTTATGGGTTTTGCTGGAATGGTTTCGTTTTCAATAGATCCTAGTAATAGACCAGATCTTGGATTTTTTACATTATTATTAAAGGAACAAACAGAAATGTTAGCATTGATAATTATTACTTTAGGATTGGCTTTAACTATTTCAACAGTTGATACTTTAGTAAATGCGATTTCAAGTTTGTTTGTTGTAGATGGCAAAGCAACATTTAATCTTAATAAAAAAACTGATTATTTAAAATTATCCAAATATTTTATTATTTTCTTATCTGTAATTGCTTTTATTGTTGCCTCAAAAGGATATGATGTTTTATATCTGTTCTTATTGGCAGACTTATTTTGTTGTGCGTTTGTGTTAACAGTTTTTTTAAGCTTCTATAACAAAAGTATTGATGAAAAAACGGCATATGCATCTATTATAGTCGGGTTGATTGGCGGTTTCTTGCTATTTCCATTTCCAGATTTTTCGAAAAGTTTATTAGTTGGAATATTGTTGCCTAAAGAAATTTTTGCAACTTTTATTGCTCAACAATTATTATTTTTGTCTTTTGTAATAGCAACGTTCTTACCAATGTTAATTTTAAAAATTAGAAAGTTTTAATATAAAGTTTAGTTAAATTTATTTTTAGAAGGGGTCGCTCTTTAAGCTAATTACCTAAAGAGCTCCCTTATGTAGCCTCTTTGGCTTTTAAATCCAGTTGGATTCTTATTTTTGTATGTTTTAGAAATATGCTTATTTTCAGTTATGTATCAGGTGGTGTAAGTTTTAACATAATAACCTCCTTAATTACTAAGTTAATTATCTTACTAATCAATTTCAATTAATTTATTTTTATTTTATGCAAATAAATTTCTTGAATACAACCTAGCACTTTAGTAGATTCTCGACATCAAATTTGTTCTCCATTATTTCTAAGCTAAAAATATTATTTTAAAATTTTTTCTTATTATTCAAGTTTACATATTTCATGAATATGTATAAAGTTTTCTGATGAAGTACTTATCTTCAATTAAAGATTTAGCGATTAGTCTAGTAGTATCTACTATTATTATTTATGGATTAAATATTGCAGCAGGCTTTGCTGGCGCAGATTACACATTCACTAATGGTGAAGCTTTTATGATCTGGATCTTGATGGCGATATTAGTAAATAATTGCTTGAAGAAATAAAATCTTATTAAAATGAAAATTGCTTTTATAGGTACGGGTCTTATGGGTTACCCGATGGCTAAAAACTTAATTAATAAAAAAATAAATTTAAAAGTTTTTAGTAGAACTTTAGAAAAAGCAAAACCTCTTGAAAAACTTGGAGCAACCATAGCGAACTCATTAGGTGAAGCAGTCAAAGAGGCTGATATTGTTATAACAATGTTGACAGATGATGAAGCAGTAGAAAAAGTTTTAGGTAATCAGGAATTTTTAAATAACTTAAAAAATCCATCTACTGTAATTGATATGTCTTCCATTAAACCAAAGATTGCAATTAAATATGGTCAGTTATTAAAAGATAGAAATATTCATTTTTTAGATGCACCAGTTTCAGGTGGCACAATAGGGGCTGAAGAGGGAAGCTTAGCTATAATGGTTGGTGGTGATCAAAATGTGTTTGATGGAGCTTTTGATACCTTAAAGATTATGGGCAATCCAACTTTAGTTGGTCCTATCGGTAGTGGCCAAGTGTCAAAACTTGCAAACCAAATCATTGTTGGGGTAACAATTGGTGCTGTAGCAGAAGCAATTACTTTATGTGAAAAAGCAGGTGTGGATGCAAATAAATTTATCAAAGCATTATCAGGCGGATTTGCAGATGGAAAAATTCTTCAAAATCATGGAAAAAGGATGATTGATAAGGATTTTTCACCAAAAGGAAAAGTCTCAACGCACTTAAAAGATATGAATAATATTTTAGAATGTGCGGGTGATTTTAAGACTAAATTGCCAATTTCAAATCTAATTCACGAAATGTTCAAATCATTAGTTGATCAAGGAAATGATAATGACGACCATAGCGCATTGTATAAAGAAATTGAGAATATTAATAAGTCTTAATAAAATTTAACTTTATTCAACATAAAGAAAATAGTAAGAGTTTTAAGTGGACCAATTTAATTCAAAAAATTACTCTATCTATGCTAATTTCTTAAACAGGTTAGCTTTAGAGTTAACAAAATTCTATTATTCTAAGTTAAATAAAACATTTAAAGTATCAAATAAACTTAAAGGAAAAGGATATGATCCAGTAACCACGTCTGACAAAGCCTTTGAAAAATTTATTAGATCAAAAATTAAAAAAAAATTTCCAGATCATCAAGTTATTGGAGAAGAATTTGGTCAAAAAAAAACTAAAAGTGATTACACTTGGGTAATTGACCCTATTGATGGAACTAGATCTTTTGTAATTGGTAACCCAACTTGGAGCAATTTAATTTCATTAAATTATAAAGACACACCAATTCTAGGATTGGCAAATTTTCCAATCCTTAAAAAATACTATATTAATTTTTCAGATAAAATTGCTTACGTGGTTCATAATGGAAAAAAAAAAAAAATTTCTGTTAATAAGAAAGCTACATTTAAAGACGTTAAAGTTTCTGCAGCATTTCATGGCTGGCTATCTCTTGACAAACAAAAAAAAATTCCTCAAATATTAAAGTTGATGCAATTTCCTTGTAGTGATGCTCTAAGTTATTCTCATCTTGCAGAAGGAAGAGTTGATGTGGTAATTCAATGTTCAAATAAGATTTGGGATATACATCCATTAATACCAATTATTAAAGCTGCTGGTGGATATATTTCTACATGGGATAATAGAAATGCTGTAAATGCTGGAAATATTTTAGTGTCATCAAATAAAACTATGCATAATAAAATTCTAAAATTGTTAAAACCAGTTTCAAAATGATACCAGATAAAGCTCAAAAAATTTTAGATTTTTGGTTTAAGGAAACACCTGCTGATAAAAGATTTAAAAAAGATGATGCATTTGATCAAACTATAAGAGATAAATTTTTAGATGATTATGAGCTTGCAAGTCAAAATGAATATGATGACTGGCAAGATCAGCCTATGAGCACTTTAGCTTTGATTATTCTCTTTGATCAATTTTCAAGGAATATGTTTAGAGATAATAAAAAAGCTTTTGCACAAGATCATAAAGCTAGATTAATTGTTAACGATGCTGTTTATGCTGGTTATCTTGAAACTATGAATGAAAGTCAGAGGCTTTTTATGCTTTTACCTCTAATACATAGTGAAGAGATAACTGATCATGATATGGCGTATTATCTTCTAAATAAATATTTAATAGAATATGAAGATTTTCATAATATTAAAAAATTTTGGAAAGATCACACTAAAGCTATAAGGCTTTTTCATCGATACCCACATAGAAATAAGATTCTTGGAAGACAATCTACTGAGGAAGAAATAGCCTTCTTAAATCGTCCAAATTCCTCTTGGTAGTTAATGAATTTAAAATTTATTTATAAAATTATTAATATTGATGAATTAAAAAAAGCTAAATCATCAGGAACTTATTCAGGTTCTTCTAAAGATATACAGGATGGCTATATTCATTTTTCAGGCGAAGATCAGGTAGAAGGTACATTAAAAAAATATTATGCCAATCAAAAAGATTTAGTTTTACTAAAGGTTGAAACTTTAAAATTAGATCATTTAATATGGGAACAAGCTTCAGATGGAAATATGTTTCCTCACTTATATTCTCCACTTAATTTATCAAATGTTACTGATGAATTTGAAATTCTTTTACAAGATGATGGTTCTCATAAATTACCTGATAGTTATTAAACTAATCTACTCTTCCTAAAAGATTAACCATTACGACACCAGTGATGATTAATATAATTCCAACGATCCCATACAGATTAGGAATTTGATTATATTTAATCATTGCAAATACTAAAACACCAGTAACAGTTAATCCACTATAGGTAGCAAAAGCAAATCCAACAGGCATTAACGACATTGCTTTTGCAAGTGAAAACATTGTTATACTCATTAAAAGTATACAGGCAATTGTAGGTGTCAGTTTTGAAAATCCATCTGAAATTTTAGCAAAACTATTTGCAGCAATACCAGTTGAGATACCGATTGCCAAAATAATATACCCCATGAAAGGTTTCATAATTAATCTTTTGATGCAATTTTATTTACCAAAGGTCTCATAAGAGGTGCCATGGTAAAAGCTGCAATTAAAGCAACAGGAAATGCAAACATCCAAGAATAAAACCATCTATCAAAAAAACCATCTGACAAACTTGTATTTACCGCAACAACAACACCACTCATTATAACACTCATTCCAAAAGACATAAAAATCATAAATAAAGGTTGTGCATATTTTTTTGAAATCATATTTAATTATTTCCCAACAAGTTAACCATTAAAACACCGGCAATTATTAATGCCAAACCTATTAATGAATATAAGTTAGGCATTTGATTAAATCTAATTACACCAACTATTACAGTTGCAATAATTGTTAAACCCGCAAATGATGCATAAGTTATTCCCATAGGAATATTTTTCATTACCATTGAGAGCGCATACATACATGCAACGATTGTTATACCAGTGATGATGCTTGGGAAGAGAAGAGTGAAACCTTCAGCGCTTTTTGCAAAACTATTTGAAGTTACTCCTAGAATAACCGCTAGGATTAGAAAGCCATATGAAGAAGCGAGACTCATTTAATAATATTAAATGAAATCTCGCTAAATATAAATAATTATTTAGGTATCTTTGTTGCGCCTGTTTCAAGAGAAATCATTTTTCCATCTTGATATTTAAAGACAGCCATTACAGCCTCAGTATTTCCGTCATCAAATGTAACAAATGCGTGTTCAACACCAATTTCATCATTTTCAAAAAGAACTCTTATTTTATCTCTTTTAATGTCACCACTCATCGCCCATTTAATTACATCTGCTTTGCCTAAAACATTACCTGATGCATGCATAGTAAATTTATAATCATCATGTAAAATTTCATTCATTCCAGCCTCATCTTTTGCTTCCATAGCCGCATTATACTTTGCTAATATTGACATATTTTATCCTTTGTATTGTTCTAGGAGATCATCTCCCATTGGTGTTGTAACTGAATTAGCTAAATCAACACCAGCTGCTGCTCTTTCTTTATGAAGTTCCTCATCAGCTTTAAAAGCTTCAACACCCTCCATAGTGTCAAATTTAACTATCCCAATGAATTTACTGTCATCACTTTTTTCAGTTCCAGCATAAAGAAATGTCATTCCATATTTTTTGATCTTTTCGGCATTACTGTGAACCATTGCTTTCCATTTTGCAAAAGTTTCTATTGGTCCTTCTATTTTTAGTATCATTTTTCCTCTTTCATCTTTTTGTGGTTGTTAATTTAATATGACAAAACTTTTTCAGCTTCTTCTACAAGTTTCAATAATCCTGGAGGTCCTGACATTACTCCATTTTTATCTTTAATATCATCTTCTGTAATACCTCTTGCTTTACAGTTTCCTGTAGATAAATGAATTTTAATTCCTTTATCTTTTATGACTTTCATATAATCACTTAGCTTCCCAACTCCAATAGCTGACATATTTTCTACTATTTCAGTTTTCATTAAAGAAACAGCATTACCTGCTAAAAATATATTTACTTCATGACCTGCTTCAGCTGCCATTGAAGCTATTCCTATTGGAAATACTCCATTCACAGCATTTTCTGGTCCTTGTATTGAATGAACTAATAGTTTCATCTTTATCTCCTTTTTCTTATTATTAATCTTAACAAATTATTTCAATTGAAGTCTTAAATTTTATTAAGATATTTCAGACATTGTGTAAGTTTTATAAACACACCCGTTATCTTTGTCCCATTTTACTTCTTCATCAGTACTTAGGAATGCGCCCATGCCATCCATATTCGTAATATTTCCTAACCAGACGAAACCATTATTTCCAGTATCAGCAAGTGTCCATTCAGAACAAAATTCACTCGCTCCACGTTCCATATTATATTGAACTCTTGCTCTTAAAGTTTCTACTCCAGTAGCAATAGTTCCATGAAGACACATATTCATATTTTTTTCATTTTTTCATTGCATTAAACATACTTAGTGTGTCGTCGTATGTTATCATTGTTGAAATTTTACTATTATCAGCAACTTCAAAAAAATGTCCAAATATTGTACTCATACCGCTTGCTTTTCCTTCACACTTAACAAATACTTTATTGCCCTCTGAGATCATCTCTCCTGGAATTACTTGAAAATTATCCCAAGCTCCTGGAATTTTTTGAAACGTTTCCATCATTGCTTGTTTTCCTTTGTGAGTACCTGATAAAGGGTGTTTACCTATTTCACCTGGAAAAATCCAAGTACAATCATCATGAACCAAGTCATTAAACATTGTTTCCATGTCACCTTTACTAAAAGCCTCGTAGGCTTTTTTTACTATTTCTTTCGCTTCCAATATTATATGATTTAATTCAAAATGAAGGTTTAAGTTTAGGTACAAGTTGTGGTGTTAATATTGCTGGCGCTATAAGACTGGGCAAAGAATTAGGTCCAGGAAAAACTATTGTAACAATTCTTTGTGATCGAAGTGATAAATACTCAACAAAAATGTTTAATAAGAAATTTCTTGAGGAAAAAGGTTTACCCTTCCCTAATTGGCTTTAGATATAAATTTTATCTGATAATCCGTAAATAAGAATTGCACTTAATATTGTAAACACCAATGGTGCAATAATTGCTTCATTTGAATCGTTCATAACACCTGTTTTATCAATTTTAATTGAGTAAGTATTCACTAGAAAAATACAAATGTTTTGAATAAAAATCAAATTAAAGAATGCCCAAGTTCCCTCAACTCCATTTGGTCTTACAAACATTATATAAAGAGCCATTAAAAATGAGCCTAAAAATATTGCTCCAGCCATTCTCATGATGGTAGCAGCAGAGACATCTATTTGAAACTTTTCTCTAAATTTTTGGTTCCCAATTATCATTTGATAAGCATAAACACCAACACCAATAAAATGTATTAAAAAAATAATTAAGTAAAAAATTCCATTAAACTTATCGATCATAAATAAGTCTTAACACAAATTAAATTTAATAGAAATTTTAAAATCAAGCGAACCTATTATAGGTTTCATAAACCCTCTTTTAGGTATATTTCAATTTTTAATTGAATGAATTTCTTGCATACTTGATATTCTAATATGACGCAGGACCTTTTAACAAATATGTAACAAGATGATCATAAAGATAACATCTATTGCTATAAAGGAGGTCAATGAAAGTAATTTACACAAGAACAATGAGAGTAAAGGATGATGGCTTAGGAAAAGCTATGGAAATTGGAAAAGGTTTAGCGGCTGTTAGAAAAAAACATTACCCTAACCATGAAGTTTATTTTTCATTTCAAATGGGTGGAGATCCTAGAACAATAAGAGAAACTTTAATTGGAACTATGTTTGAAGGTGATAATGAAGCTGATGCGAATATGTCAGCTGATCCTGAATATCAAAAACTTCAAGAACAATTAAAAGATGTTGCAATAGAGGGAACTATTGAAGATGAGATAAGACCTATCTTTAGTGAATAAGTAAATTAAGGAGATAACATGGTAAAAATAGTTGGAAGTTTTGAAGTAAATGATTGGGTGCATTGGAAAAAAACCTTTGATGCTCATTCAGAGGCTAGAGAAAAAGCTAATATCAAGTCAATTTATGTGGGCAATGAATTAGAAAACAATAATAAAGTTCACATTGTAATGGAAACACCTGAAGTGGATACAATGCAAAAATTTATGCAGGAACCACTAAATCAGGAATTAATCAAACAATCAGGTCACAAACAAGAGACAACCATAATGGTTGCTTGCTCAGATTAATAAAAGAAAGGAATAAAAATGAAAACAATAATATCTTCAATAATTTTAAGTTTAATATCAACCCTATCTTTTGCTGATGGACACACATCAGGAAAATTTAATGCAAGCGGTATGGGTGCATGGGAAGTTAATGCAATGAATGCTGGTAAAGGTGATATGGCAATTACTTATGATGGTATAGCTGGTTTATCAGATGATACTCCTGATAGTATATTTCATAAATCAACTATGCACTGTATTGGCGGGTTAACATTACAAGCTGGTAAATTTACTGACGAAACTGGTATGTGTAGATTTGATCTAATTGATGGTGAAAGTGTTTATATGAAGTATGAAGGAGAAGGAACTGGTGGATCAGGTGGAACTGGCACTTTTACAATTATAAAAGGAACTGGAAAATATGAAAATATAACTGGAACTGGTTTTTCAAGTAGACAAAATTTAATGACTAAAGCACCAGGATTTTCAACTTCAATGAACCAAATGTCTGGTGAATATAAATATTAGATAACAGGAGAATAAATTATGAGTGTTATGGTAAGATTTTCCCCAAAGTCAATGACTGCGGAGCAATATGATGCAATTCTTAAAAAAGAAAGAGAGCTTGGTGTTCATCCTGTAAAGGGATTAGAGTTTGAAGTTTGTTTTGGAGAAGGAGATCAAATGAAAGTATCTGTTGTGTACGACTCAATGGAAGCTTTTGAAGAACATGGCAAAAAACTTGCTCCGATAGTTGAAGAAATGGGCTTTGATGTGGGGCAACCCGAAGTATTTAAAGTTCATAATACAATTCACAAAACATAAAGATAAAAATATGAATAAAATAATATTGATAATTTTTGGAATATTTTTTTCATTAGCTGCTTACGCAGAAATGAGTGATGCTAATAAAACTAAAGGTTGGGATTGTAGTGGTATCTACATGGCTAATTACTTTTTGCCATCTGGTGAAACGTTTGAATATAGTATGAAAGAAAAATCTATGGCCTCAGTAAAAGTTTTAAAAGCTTATGCTTTAGAAATTGGAGTTCCTGAAAAAAATTGGGATGAAGGGGTAAATAAAGCAGTAGATAAATATTATGGATCAAAATATGACAAAGTGAAAACAGAAGAATGTCATGCTTTTTTGGAAGAATTGATCCCTAATGGAAAAGAAAGAGTAAATAAAGTTGTTCAAACATTATATTAAAAAGGAGGAATGATGGCGTCAGTTGAAGTAAAAAGTTTTAATAATCCAGATGAAGCTAATTCAAACTTTAATAATGCACAAATAGACATTGTTAAAGTTGGAGATCAAAGAGTAATGAGATTAAGGTTACAACCTGGTTGGAAATGGTCAAAAGATATCAAACCTACAGTTGGTACAGATAGCTGTAAAGCAAAACATATAGGTGTGATAGTTTCAGGTGCAGTTTGTGCAAAACATGATGATGGAACAGAATTAACTTATAAAGCAGGTGATGCATATTCAATAGAACCTGGTCATGATGGCTGGGTAGTTGGAGATGAGCCTGTAGAAGTTTATGAGTTTCATGGGAAATGGGGTGAATAAAAAAATAATAACAATTAAATCAAAGGAGAAAAAATGAAAAACTACATGGTAACGCACACTTTTAAATCTAAAGAAGCTAAAGCTAAAATGATAGAAGTTACTGGTTCAATGTCGATGGAAGATATGACCAAAGCAATGACAAGTGAAAATGCAAAATGTCAAATGAGCTGGAATACACCAGGTGATAACTTAACAATGTTTTGTTGGTGGAAAGGTACTGATCCAGATGCAATTAATAAACAATTAGAGTCTATGAATGATTTTTATGAACCTCATAAATTTGTTGAGTGTACAGATGATATTATAGATTTTAACGCTAACTAAAAAAAAGGAAATAATAATGGAAGCGAAAGAAATAGTAAAAAAAGCCTACGAGGCTTTTAGTAAAGGTGACATGGAAACAATGTTTAATGACTTGG
>JACWEP010000024.1 GCA_014653375.1 Pelagibacterales bacterium SAG-MED48
TCATGCATATCTTTGTTAAGATAAAATATTTCGTTGGTTGCAATTATAGGAATTACAAGAACTTTTAGATTAGGAAGTAAACAACAAGAGCACAATTTAATAGATGCTCTTAAAATTGCATGTAGAAAATTTTCAAAAGAAAAAACTGGAAAAAAACCTTTTACAAATATTAATTTAGTAAGAATTTAATGAGCATCACAGGTTTAGCTATAATCTACATAATTATATGGTGGATTGTATTTTTTGCTATATTACCAATTGATGTTAATAGAACCAAAACAGTTAAAATTGATGGTGAGGATCCCGGATCACCTGAAAACCCAAAAATGCTTAAAAAGTTCCTTTATTGCACAGGAATTACAACTGTTATTTTTATAATAATTTATCTATTAATAAAATTTGAATATTTAAATTTAAGAAATATTATTAATTAAGATGCTTTTATCCAAATCATTTATACCTATTTTAAAAGATAATCCTTCAGAAGCTAAGATTAAATCTCATCAATTAATGTTGAGAGTTGGCATGATAAAACAAGCTTCGGCTGGAATCTATTCTTGGTTGCCACTTGGTTTTAAAGTAATGAAAAAAATTGAAGATATTGTTCGTCAAGAACAAAATAAAATTGGAGCCCAAGAGATTTTAATGCCTACGATACAATCAAGTGAAATTTGGAAAGAAAGTGGTCGGTATGATGATTATGGTGAAGAGATGCTCAGAATTAAAGATCGTCAAAATAGAGAGATACTTTATGGTCCTACCAACGAAGAACAAGTTACTGAAATTTTTAGATCATCATTTAAATCTTATAAATCATTACCTCAACTCCTTTATCATATTCAATGGAAATTTAGAGATGAAATAAGACCACGATTTGGAATTATGAGAGGTAGAGAATTTTATATGAAAGATGCATATTCTTTTGATGTAACAGATGAAGATGCCTTTTATTCTTATAATAAGTTTTTCCTATCATACTTAAGAACTTTCAAAAGATTATCTTTAACTGCAATTCCAATGGCAGCAGATACAGGTCCCATTGGTGGAAACCTGTCACATGAATTTATAATCCTTGCTGATACTGGTGAGAGTAAAATTTTTACTGATAAAAGAATTTTTGATTTAAATAGTGAAGGTACAAAACTAGAAAAATCGTCTTTAGAACAATTAAGAACTAAATATGAGCAATATTATTCAGTAACAGATGAAAAATTTAATAAGAATGAGTTTGAAAAGATGGTAACAGAAGAAAATAGGTTGATAACAAAAGGTATTGAAGTGGGACACATTTTTTATTTTGGTGATAAATACTCAAAAGCAATGAGTGCAGCTGTTGATTTACCTGGTGGAAAAAAAGATTTTGTTAAAATGGGATCTTATGGAATTGGTGTATCAAGATTGGTTGGGGCAATTATAGAAGCTAAATACGATGATCAAAATGAAATCATGAAATGGCCACTGTCAGTTGCTCCATACGATATAGCCTTAATACCTATGGTTAATAAAAATGATACTTCTGCATTAGAAAAAGCCAACAACATCAACAATGAATTAATCAAACATAAAATTGATGCAATTATTGATGACACTGATGAAAATTTTTCATCGAAAATAAAAAAAATGAATTTAATTGGTGCCCCATATCAAATTATTATTGGTAAAAAGTCAGATGGAAATCTTTTAGAATTTAAAGAAACTGGTGGTGATACACAAAATTTATCTTTAGATAAAATTATTGAAATTATAACAAAACAAAAAGTTACGAATTGATTTCTACTTTAGAAAAAGAAATTACTTTAAGATTTTTGAAAGCTAGAAAAAATGATGGCTTTCTAAATGTTATATCTATTTTTTCATTTATTGGAATAAGTCTCGGTGTTGCAGTTTTAATTGTTGTGATGTCAGTTATGAATGGTTTTAGAACTGAATTAATTAATAAGATTGTAGGATTTAATTCTCATATAACAGTTAAGTCTTATGATAATTCAATTAATCTAGACAAACTAAATAACAATAATTTGAAATTAATTTCAAAACAAATTATTTTAAGTAACTCAGGTGAAGCAATTGTATTAAAAAATAATACATCTAAAGGAATTATTTTAAGAGGTTATCTGGGGAATGATTTTTCAAAGTTAGAAATTATTAAAAATAAAAATTTCAAAGGAAATAGATCAAAATTAAATAAAAATTCTATATCAATAGGTAATGAATTAAGTTTTAGTTTAAACCTTAAAATTGGTGATGATATTACACTAATGTCACCATCAGGTGTTGAGACCATAATTGGCAGCATGCCTAAACAAAAAACATTCACTATAACTTCAATTTTCAATAGTGGCTTAGCTGATTTTGATAATAACATAGCTCTTATTAACCTGGATACTTTGGATGATTTTTTTGGTTTTGAATTAGAAGATAGAAACTTGGAAATTTATTTAAAAAACCCAAGTAGCATAGAACCACAAAAAGAAATTGTTCAAAAGATTTTTAAAGATGAATTTGTTTATAGTTGGGCCGATATGAATAGCTCTTTGTTTTCAGCATTAAAAGTTGAACGAAATGTTATGTTTATCATTTTGTCTTTAATTATTATTGTAGCTGCCTTTAATATTATTTCAGGATTAACCATATTGGTTAAAAATAAAACTAGAGATATTGCAATTTTAAAATCAATAGGTGTACTAAATAAATCTATTGTAAAAATTTTTTTTCTAATTGGTGTTATTATTGGTACATCAGCAACTATCTTTGGAATTTTTTTGGGTGTAACTTTCTCTCTTTATGTAGAAAATTTAAGACAATTTTTAAGTTCAGCTTTTAATATTAGCTTATTCCCTGAGGAAATTTATTTTTTAAGCAAAATGCCGACTGAGATTAATCCTACATCAATCTTAATTATTTCAACTTGCTCAATAGCAATAACAGTAATTGTATCAATCTTTCCTGCATTTAGAGCAGCAAAATTAGATCCTATTAAAGCTTTAAAATATGAATAATTATTTAGAGATCAAAAATATTTCAAAAACATTTAATACTAGTAAAAAATTAAGAGTATTGAAGAATTTATCTTTTAATTTTTCTAGAGGAAAAATTTATTCTCTAATGGGACCATCTGGATCAGGAAAATCGACACTGTTAAATTTGATTTCCTTAATAGATAGACCAACCTCAGGTTCAATTAATTTTAATCAATCACCAATAGATTTTAATAAAAATGATAAAAATGATATTTTTAGAGCAAAAAAAATTGGAATTATTTATCAACAAAATAATCTGCTACCTGATTTTACGGCCTTAGAAAATATTTATTTAGCAAGTTTATCTCTACATAATGATAAAAATTTAGCTATTTCTAAAGCAAAACATTTATTAAAATTAGTAGACTTATCTAATAGATCTGAGCATTATCCCTCTCAATTGTCCGGAGGTGAGTCTCAAAGGGTATCAATTGCTAGAGCTATAATTAATGATCCCGAGGTAATCCTTGCGGATGAGCCAACAGGTAGTCTTGATATGGATACAGCTAAAGATGTATTTCAAATCCTTAAAGATCTTAAATCATCTAGTAGACTTATAATATTTGCAACCCATAATAGATTTTTTGCTAATAAGGCAGATTGCTTATTAGAGATGATTAATGGTAGTGTCAAAAATATTAATGTCTGAGTCTCAATTTCAAAATTTTAATCATTTAAAAATTCATTCACAATATTCTATTTGTGAAGGTGCAGTAAAAATTGATGACTTAAAAGATTTTTCAAAATTAAATAAAATTAAATCCTTGGGTATTTGTGACACTACCAACCTTTGTGGTGCTTTAGAATTTGCTGAAAAAATTTCAAAAGTAGGTTCTCAGCCAATTATTGGCACACAGATCAATTTTAAATATGATGATACAATCGGATTGCTTCCTTTGTTTGCGTTAGATGAGGAGGGTTATAAAAGAATTATTAAATTATCTTCATTTTCATTTCTTGATAATGATGAGCTTTCAGAGCCGCACTTAAATTTTGACGAATTATTAGAAGATACTCATGGTGTAGCTATCTTTTCAGGAACAGTTTTTGGATTATTTGGCCAATTATTTGACAAAGGAAAATTTAGTGAAATTCTGGATTTATACACTAAGCTCAAAACTTCATTTAATGATCGTTTTTATTTAGAAATACAGCGTCACAATGATCAAAATGAAATAGGTTTTGAAAAGTTTAATTTAAATAAATCTCTGGAACTTGAAATTCCTATAATTGCAACCAACGAAATATTTTATCTTAACAAAGATATGCATGAAGCTCACGATGCACTAATTTGTATTGGCAACAAAACTTATGTTAACGATAAAACAAGAATAAAATATAGTGATCAACATTATTTTAAAACTAATTCAGAGATGTCAACTCTATTTGTTGATTTACCTGAAGCTTTAGAAAACAATTATAACTTTCCTTTTAGATGTAATTTTAGACCATTATTTTCTAGTCCAATTTTACCAAATATTAGCTCAAAAAAAGGGGGTAATGCAGATGATATTTTAAGAAAGGATTCTCTTCAAGGTTTAAAAGTTAAATTTGATAAAATTTTTAAAATTAAAAATAATAATTTAGATAATAATAAAATCTTTTTAGAATATAAGGACAGACTAGATCACGAGCTATCCATTATTATTGAAATGAAATACTCTAGTTATTTTCTTATAGTTTCAGATTATATTAAATGGGCAAAAAATAACGATATACCAGTTGGTCCAGGCAGAGGTTCTGGTGCAGGTTCATTAGTTGCTTGGTGTTTATCAATCACTGATGTTGACCCAATAAAATTCAATTTAATTTTTGAGAGATTTTTAAATCCTGACAGAATTTCAATGCCTGATTTTGATATTGATTTTTGTGAGGATAAAAGAGATCTTGTTTTTGAATATTTAACAAAAAAATACAAAGATAGCGTTGCTCACATAATAACATTTGGTAAGTTAAAAGCGCGTATGGTTATTAGAGACGTTGGAAGAGTTTTAGGATTACCTTATGGATTTGTTGATAGTATTTCAAAAATGATACCCTTTGATCCGTCAAGACCTCAAAGTTTATCTGAATGTATTGTAGGTGAACCAAGATTACAAAAACTAGTAAATGAAGACACAAGAGTTAAAAAATTAACAGATCTTTCTTTAAAATTAGAGGGTTTAAATCGAAATGTAGCAACCCATGCAGCTGGTGTTGTAATTGCAGATAAAAAATTAACAGAAGTTGTTCCACTTTATAAAGATGTATCAGCGAATTTATTATTACCCTCAACTCAATTTGATATGTACTCAGCAGAAAATGCAGGCTTAGTTAAATTTGATTTTTTAGGGCTAAAAACACTTACCGTAATTAACAACACACAAAAATTAGTTAGAAAAATTGATAAAGATTTTGACATAGAAAATATAAGTTATGATGATCAAAAAGTTTTTGATTTATTATCAAGTGGTAATACAGTTGGATTATTCCAGGTTGAAAGTGCTGGTATGAGAGAAGCTTTAATTCAAATGAAACCAAATCATATAGAGGATATTATTGCACTTGTTGCACTTTATAGACCAGGCCCAATGAGCAATATTCCAACTTACAATGATTGTAAACACGGTAGACAAACGCCTGATTATCTGCACCCACTTCTTGAAGATATTTTAAAACCGACTTACGGTGTAATTATCTATCAAGAACAAGTAATGCAGATTGCTCAAAAATTATCAGGTTTTACAGCTGGTCAAGCTGACCTTCTTAGAAGAGCAATGGGAAAAAAGAAAAGGGCAGAATTAGAAAAACAGAAGCAGGGTTTTATAGCTGGTGCATTAAACAATGGTATTGCTAAAGATATTGCTGCTGGAATTTTTCTAAAAATAGAACCTTTTGCTGAGTATGGATTTAATAAAAGTCACGCGGCTGCTTATGCAATTATTTCATATCAAACTGCATTTTTAAAAACCTATTATCCAAAAGAGTTTATAGCTGCATCGATGACCATGGATATTTCTAATCAAAATAAATTAGGTGAATTTTATGAAGAATTAAAAAGATTAGATATTAAGGTTGCAAGACCAGATATTAATGATTGTTTTGCTGATTTTAGAAGTGTTAATGATAATTTCTATTATGCATTAGGTGGTATTAAAGCTGTTGGCTATGAAGCTATTTCTAATGTCGTAGAGGAACGGATGAAAAATGGTAAATTTCAATCCATTAATGATTTTTTGAATAGAGTTAATCCTAAAGACATGAATAAATTACAATTAGAAGGATTAGTTAAAGCAGGTGCTTTTGATAATCTAAATAAAAATCGACAATCCTTGTTTAACTCGATACCTAATTTTATTCTAAAGACTAAAAATATATTTGATAATAAAGCAGCTAATCAAATAGATTTATTTTCAGAAGAAGATGTATCAGAAAATGATATTATTAATGATATTGAAGACTGGAAGTTTGAAGAACGTTTATCTAAAGAATTTGAAGCTGTTGGATTTTTTATTTCAGATCATCCATTAAATCAATTTACAGAAATTTTTGATGATTATAAGATTAAAGATTATTCTCATTTTAATTCTAGTGATGATATTAAAGACGCTAATATAGCGGCCACCCTATTAAAAGTTCAAGAAAGAAAAACAGCCAAAGGTAATGCTTATGCTGTTTTAAAATTAACAGATTTGACCAGTGTATTTGAATTGTTTATATTTTCTGATATTTTAGAATTAAATCGAGAGACATTAATAGAAGGTAACTCGTTAATTTTGACCTTAGTGAAAAGTATTTCTAGTGATGAAAATAGATTTAAACGTATAAATGTTCAAAAAATTGCATCCTTAAAAGATTTATTTAACAGTCCAATAAATGAAGTTTCATTTGATGTTAAAACTGATGAAGAAGTGAATGAAATTTCAAAACTATTAAATGAAGATGGAAAAACTATTGTTAATATTAGTTTAACTGAATATGATAAAAAGTTAGAATTTAGACTTAAAAATCCAAAGAATTTGGACCGAAAATCACTTAATCTTCTTAGAAAAAGAGATATATCCATTACTATAAATTAAATAATTCTTGTTAAACACTCTAAATCTTAGTAAACAAAGCCTAATTTAAATTAACACGCACACAGTTGTTGGTTTTATACCTCCGGTCCTTAATTGGAAATTACTGTGGTGGCTTAACCGGGAATAAATATGAAGATACCAGAAATAACAATACAACAATTATTAGAAGCAGGCGTTCATCTTGGTCACAAAACTTTGAGATGGAATCCAAAAATGAAAAAATACATTTTTGGAAAAAGAGATTCAATCCACATCATGGACTTAACTCAAACATTGGAGCTTACCAAAGTAGCGCTTGAGAAAGTTTATAATACAGTTGTAAATAATGGAAAAATTTTATTTGTATCAACTAAAAAACAAGCTTCAGAAGCTATTGCAGAAGTTGCGAAAGAAACAGATCAATATTTTGTCAACTACAGATGGTTAGGCGGCATGTTAACTAATTGGGGAACAATATCAGGCTCAATTAAAAAGATGAAAAAATATGAAGCTGATCTTGTTGCTGAGAACAGAGGTTTTACTAAAAAAGAACTTTTAAAAATGAGTGTAAAAAAAGATAAACTTGAAAGATCTTTGGGTGGAATTGCTGAGATGAAAAAAACTCCAGATTTAGTTTTTATTATTGACACTAATTATGAGTCTTTAGCTATTGCCGAGTCTGTAAAATTAGGAATACCGATTATTGCAATCTTAGATAGTAATTCAAACCCAGATAATATTGATTACCCAATTCCAGGCAATGATGATGCAAGAAGATCTATAGATCTATATTGTAATCTAATTAAAGAAACTATTAATAATGCAAAAAGTTCAATCCCTACAGCTGAACCTAAAAATGATATTCCTAAAGAAAATAAAAAAGATAATCAAGGTAAAACTGTTCAAGAACTAGATAGAGAAAAGTTAGAACAAAAATTTCCTAAAAATAAAAAGGAGATGCTGAATTAATATGAGTGATATTGAAAAAGTTAAAAAGTTAAGAGAAATTACTGGTGCAGGATTTAAAGATTGTAATTTAGCAATTAAAGAATCTGGTGGTGATATTGATAAAGCCATTGAAATATTAAGGGTAAAAGGCATTTCGAAAGCTTCAAAAAAAATGTCTAGAGATGCTAAAGAAGGTGTGATCGCTGTTAGTGGGGATGAGTCAAAAACATCTGTAATAGAAGTTAATTGTGAAACAGATTTTGTTGCAAAAAATGAAGATTTTACTAATTTTGTTACTGAACTTAGTGAGTTAAATAATCAAATAAACTCAAATTTTGAGGAATTAAAAAACTCAAAAATGAAAAATGGCGAAACGGTTGAAAATAACATTGTGGCTTTAATTGCAAAAATTGGTGAAAAAATAACTATTGGCAAAACAAAAACTATTGAAAATGCTGGTTCTCTAAATAATCACTATTTACATACAGTTGTAAAAGACAATATAGCCAAGTTAGCTGTTGTAGTATCATTAGAGACAAATGACAAATCTGACAATGTTAAAACTTTTGCCAAACAATTATCAATGCACATTGCAGCTTCAAATCCACTAGCTCTAGAATCTAGCTTAATAGACCAATCTATAATTGATAAAGAACAAGAACTTGTTACTGAAGAATTAAAAAATTCAGGCAAACCAGAGGACATTGCAAAAAAAATTAGCATGGGTAAAATGAACAAGTTCAAAGAAGAGAACGCTCTATTAACACAAGCATGGGTAATGGAACCTAAGAAAAAAGTTCAGGATGTTTTAAAAGAACTTTCTATTTCTGACTTAAAGGTTAAAGAGTTTTATAGAATTAAGATTGGAGAGTAAATGTTTGATGAAAAATCATACAACCTTAAAATGGATAAAGCCATTGAGGTTTTCTTAAAAGAATTATCTTCACTAAGAACTGGAAGAGCAAATGCAGCAATGCTAGATTTGGTCAAAGTCGATGTTTATGGACAACAAATGCCAATTAACCAAGTTGGAAGTATTACAACTCCTGAACCAAGAATGATAAATATCCAAGTTTGGGACGCAAGTAACGTTTCTCTAGTTGATGCGGCAATAAAAAAATCAGACTTAGGATTAAATCCTCAAATTGATGGACAATTGATTAGACTGCCGGTACCGGAGTTAAATGAGGAACGAAGAACAGAATTAAAAAAACTTATAAGGTCAATTGGAGAGAAGTGTAAAGTTTCTATTAGAAATGTTAGAAGAGAAGCAAATGAAGAACTAAAAAAACTTTTAAAATCAAAAGATATTGGTGAAGACGAAGAAAAATCATCTGAAAAAAATGTTCAATCAATCACAGATGAGCATATTAAAACCGTAGATGAAAAGGTTTCTTTAAAAGAAAAAGAAATAATGACAATATAAAATGAACCCCTTAAATCATGTGGCCATTATAATGGATGGTAATGGGAGATGGGGGTTAAAGCATAAAAATTCAAGAAATGCTGGACATAAAGCCGGTTTAAATACAGTTGAAAGTATTATTAAACAATCAATTAAAAATAAAATTAAATATTTAACATTATTTGCATTTTCGACTGAAAATTGGAAAAGACCAAAAAAAGAAATAAATTATTTATTTAATTTATTAGAAAACTTCTTAATCAATAAAATAGATGATTTACATAAACAGAATATTAAAGTTAAAATTATTGGTAGTAAAAATTTTTCAAAAAAACTCAATTTATTATTAAATTCAGCTGAAAAAAAAACATCAAAAAACTCTAAAATTCAAATTAATCTTGCATTAAATTATGGTGCTAAATTTGAGTTAATTAGTGCAATTAAGAAACTTCAAAAGAATAAAGATAAAATAGATGAAAAAAATATTGAAAAATTTTTATACACAAAAAATATTCCCGATCCAGATCTTATGATTAGAACAGGTAATACAAAAAGATTAAGTAATTTTTTATTATGGCAACTTGCTTATGCAGAAATTTTTTTTGAAAAAAAAATGTGGCCAGATTTTAACGATAAAGATTATTTGAAAATAATAAATGATTATAAAAATTTAAAAAGAAATTTTGGCAAAATATGATTAAAAAGGAAATAGTAAAAAGAATTTTAAGTTCAATTATATTAATACCCACAGTTCTTTTTTTTATTATTAAAGGTTCTTTTTTATTTAATTTTTTTATCTTAAAATCCAATGTTTCTAAATTATTTTTATAGGGAAATTTTATCTTTCCAAATTTATTAAATAAAAATTTTAAAATTTTTACCTTAAGAAATTGATGAATCCATATTTGATGATAACCTTTTCTTTCTAAAATTTTTAAATTTTCAAAAAAATTTTTATTTGAATTTGTGATATTGAATGAATGATTCAATGCTCTACATCTGCAAAAAATTAATCCATCTAAATTACAATGATTATTTATTTTTATAAATTTGAGTAACTCTTTAATTTTTTTTAAATCTAATT
>JACWEP010000025.1 GCA_014653375.1 Pelagibacterales bacterium SAG-MED48
TTTATTAATTTATTAAGGAAATTAGATAAATAAAAAACCTGTCAAGCATAAGTTAATATAAAATAACTCATTATGAGTTGGTAAAAACACTAAATATATGCCTTAAAATTTAAAAAAAATTACAAAATCTGACTTAAAAATAGCTTTGTTCTATCACTCTTAGGGTTGGCAAAGAACTCTTTAGTATCGGCCTTTTCAACTATTTTTCCTTCATCCATAAAGATCATACTATCAGCAACCTCTTTAGCAAATCCCATTTCATGTGTAACAACAATCATTGTCATACCATCTTTTGCTAAACCAACCATTACATCCAGAACTTCTTTAATCATTTCAGGATCTAATGCCGATGTAGGCTCATCAAATAACATTATTTTAGGCTCCATACAAAGGGCTCTAGCAATAGCTACTCTTTGTTGTTGACCTCCCGATAATTGACCTGGAAATTTTTGTGCTTGATCTAATATTTGAACTCTCTCTAAACGTTTAAGAGCCAATTCTTCAGCTTGTTTTTTAGGCATTTTTTTAACCCAAATAGGAGCTAATGTGCAGTTATCTAAAATTGATAAGTGAGGAAATAAGTTAAATTGTTGGAATACCATTCCAACCTCAGCTCTAACTTGTTCTATATTTTTAGTATCTTCAGAAATTTCTGTGCCATCAACAATAATGTTACCTTTTTGATGCTCTTCCAATCTATTAATACATCTAATTAAAGTGGATTTTCCAGAGCCAGATGGTCCACAAACTACAATTTTTTCTTTTGCTTTCACTTCAAGATTAATATCTTTAAGAACTTGAAAATCACCAAACCATTTATTTACATCTTTAATTTCTATAATTGAATCTGACATAATTTATCTATCTGTTTTAAATTTTAATTCTAATTTTTGACTATATTTACTCATACTGTAGCAAATAATCCAGAATATTATTCCAGCAAACACATACCCTTCCATTGAAAAACCTAACCATTTAGGATTTGTCTTTGCTAAATTTAACATTCCAACTAACTCTAGTAATCCTACTACAAAGATTAATGGAGTATCTTTAACCAAAGCTAAGAAAGTATTGGCGATACCAGGTATTACTAATTTTAAAGCTTGAGGCAAAATAACTAATAAGTGAAGTCTCCAATAACCCATACCTAAAGACTTTGCAGCATCATACTGACCTCTAGGTAAGGCTTGTAAACCTCCTCTTATAACTTCCGCTGTATATGCTGCTTCAAATAACGTTATTGCAACAATAACTCTAATCAATTTATCAACATAAGTTCCATCTGGTAAAAACATTGGAAACATCACTGCTGACATAAATAAAACTGTGATTAGCGGTACACCTCTCCAAAACTCTATAAAAGAGAGTGATGAATATTTAACAACTGCTAAATCAGATCTTCTACCAAGCGCCAACATCATTCCTATTGGGAAGCAAAATATTAACGAAAAGAATGAAACAATAAAAGTAAGTGATAACCCACCCCAAGCTCCAGTTTCAACCCACTCTAAGCCAAACTCTCCACCTGAGATTAGATAATAAATTAAAAGAAATGATATGATCGGTAATAAAATCACATAATAAAAAGTTAAATATTTTTTATACTTTAATGGAAAAAAATATCCTGCTGCCATCAATCCCAGAACAATAATAAATGTTGCATTAACTCTCCATTGTTCAGCGTTAGGATACATTCCATACATAAATCTATTAAACCAAGTTTTTATATAAACCCAACATGCACCACTTCCCGTACAAGCTTCTTTGCTATCACCAAAAAAAGTAGCGTCTAGAATGAACCAATTAAGTAAAGGAGCAACACTAAATATGATTAAAATAATTATAGATATACTTAAAGCAGCATTAAAATTACTAGTATTAATATTTTTATTCAGTTCATCTAAAAATTTAATACCAGAAAATTCTATTCTTATAAAATGAAGTCCAATCATTCCAAAAATTAAAGGTGTAAAAAAACTTACAAAACTAGGCAAAAAACTAGTTATATTTTTTTCATAAAAATTATTTAGACAAAAATCAATTAATCCTAATCCAAAAAAAAATAGTCCCTAAAAATAAAAATAAATTTAAATTTTCTTTATTGGGTTTTAAAAAATTTACATTATTCATCGTTATTTTTCCTGTATCGCAATTCTTTTATTGTACCAGTTCATAAATAGAGAGATTGTTAAACTGATTGTTAAATAAGTAGCCATGGTAATTCCTACAATCTCAATTGCTCTACCGGTTTGCATCATAGCAGTACCTGCAAAAACTAATACTAAGTCAGGGTAAGCTATTGCTGCAGCAAGAGATGAGTTTTTTGTTAAATTTAAATATTGATTTGTAGTAGGAGGAATAATAATTCTTAATGCCTGAGGTAAAACTACTAATTTTAAAACTTGACCAGGTGTTAACCCAATAGAAGCAGCTGCCTCTTTTTGACCTTTACCTATACCTTGAATTCCAGCCCTTACATTTTCAGCAATAAAAGTTGCTGTATATAGGGTTAATGCTAATGTTAGTGCAATAAGTTCAGGGGGTATCCCTAAACCACCCTCATATGTAAAAGATGTTTTAGCTAATTGTTTCAATTCTGGAAAACTCCAAATTACATCAACACCTCCAACAAAAAATGTTAATGCAGGTAAAATAACAAAAATTCCAAGTGAAATTAAAAATTTTGGATACTGCTTACCCTCTTCTTCTTGTTTTCTTTTTGCAAATTTATTGAAAAAGTAAATAACAATCATTGCAACAATCAAAGCAATCATAAATACATCTAAATTGTTCCAAATTGGTGCTGGTGTATAAAGGCCTTTTATTGTCATAAAAGATGAGCCAAAAATTAATGGAGCATCTTCAGGCATTGGCAGTGCTCTTAAAGCTGCAAAATACCAAAAAAAGATTTGTAATAATAAAGGGACATTTCTAAAAAATTCTACATAAAAACTAGCGGTTTTATTAATTAAGTAGTTGGGTGATAATCGAGCTACTCCAATTACGGCTCCTAATATTGTGCTTAAAATAATACCAATAAATGAGACTAACAGTGTATTTAAAAGTCCAACTAAATAAGCACGCCCATATGACATGGAGCCATCATAATCAATTAGCGAAAACTGAATATCAAATGAAGCTTCTTTTGACAAAAAACCAAAACCAAACTCAATACCACGGGTATCCATGTTTTCTTGGGCGTTCATAGTAAAAAATCCAAAGATTAAAATTATAAATAATAGTGTTAAAAATTGAGGTAAGATTTTTTTATATTTCATTTGATTTGATACTATAAAAAAAGGGCTAGATAAATCTAGCCCTTTTTAATTAGTTTATAACTCTAAATTATCTTGATGGTGGAACGTATAAAATACCACCTTTAGTCCATAATTCATTTGGACCTCTGTCTGGTAAGATACCAGTGTCAGCTATATTTCTCTTATAACTTTCACCATAGTTTCCAACTTGTTTGATAATTCTTAAGTTCCACTCGTTATCTAAACCGAATGCAGCACCCATTTCACCTTCAGCACCAACTAATCTTTTGATTTGTGGATTTTCTGAAGTTTTCATCATGTCAGCGTTAGCAGAAGTAACACCGTACTCCTCAGCTTCGATCATAGTATTTAAAGACCATCTTACGATATCTTCCCATACTGAGTCACCTTGTCTAACAACTGGGCCTAATGGCTCTTTTGAAATAGTTTCTGGTAACACCATGTGATCATCTGGGTTAGTCATTTTAGTTCTCTGTGCAGCAAGACCAGATTTGTCAGTAGTGTAAGTATCACATCTACCAGCATCATAAGCAGCTACAACTTCATCAGCTTTTTCAAAAGCTACTGGAGTGTAAGAAATTCCCTTAGAATTAAAAAAATCTCTCATATTTAACTCAGTTGTCGTACCAATGTTAGTACAAGCTGAGATTCCATTTTTGAATTGGCTTGTTGAAGTAATTCCAGAGTCTTTTCTAACCATGAAACCTTGACCATCGTAGAAGTTTACTCCAACGAAAGTTAGTCCAATGTCAGCATCTCTAGAAAGAGTCCAAGTTGTGTTTCTTGATAAGATATCAATCTCACCAGAAGTTAAAGCTGTAAATCTTTCTTTAGCACTTAATGGTGTAAACTTAACTTTGTTTGCATCACCTAGTACTGCAGCAGCTACCGCTCTACATACGTCAACGTCAACACCAGTCCAATTTCCTGCAGCGTCAGCATTAGAAAATCCTGGTAGACCTTGAGATACTCCACATCTTACAAAACCCTTCTTTTGAGTGTTTTTAAGTGTCTTAGATTTTTTAGCAGCGAAAGTTTCAGTTGTAAAAGTAAACAACACAGCAACCATTGCTACTAAAGAAGTTAATTGTTTTAAGTATTTAAACATTATTCTTCCTTTTAGTTATTTTTATTTGTTAACAAATAATTCAAAATAAATTTGAATCAGAACAAGTTTCTATCATTATATAAAGTTGATCAAAGAAAATTTAGATAAATTAGAATTATTCTAACTATATGTAGTGTGAATAAAATTTTGATAAATATATATTGATAATGGTGCGCCCTGCACGACTCGAACGTGCGACCCTCGGTTTAGAAAACCGATGCTCTATCCAGCTGAGCTAAGGGCGCATTAATAAAATACTGATACATATATAATACTTAATTAATATTTAAAAAGAAATTTTTTAGCTATTAACAATAAGGATAAAAGTTCAACTCTTCCAATAATCATGAAAAAAATAAGAAAATATTTAGTTAAAAAATGTAAATTTTGAAAATTAAAATCATTAATACCGTAAGCCGATGAATTTACAGTATTCATTAATGTTAAAATACTGAGCTTAAAAGATCCTTCAAAATTTATACCACTTAAGCTTAAAATAGATGTCAGTATAAATAAAGAAATTATAAAAATTACGATAGTTAAAAAATATTTATTTATTTCTCTAAAATCAAAATTAATTTTTGAAAACATTAGTTTATTCATAAAAATATTCTTTGGTTTACTGAAAGAGAGAATTTGATTTAATGAATATTTTGTTAATGCATAAATTTTTAAAAATCTTAGTCCAGAACTAGTAGAAAAAAAAGATCCACCAATTATTACCAATATCAAATAAATAAAGTTTAAATTTGTTTGATCTAATTTAAGAGAAACACCAATATTTGAAATACTACTAGTTAAAGATAAAAAAATATGTGTAAAATCAGTATTAAAACTAAAGAATATAAAAAAAATTGTAGTAGTAATCACAAAATATAAAAATAAATGAATATCTTCATAAAAAAAATTAAGATTTTTTTCTCTTAAAAAAATTAAGTTATAAATAAAAAAAATACTAAAAAAAGAAATTAACATTAAAAAAGAAAAAACAACAATTTGAGTATTATTAACTAAAATAGAAGAAAGCTCATTTGTTGGTAAGAAACCACCAGATGAAATAATGGTCATTGCTAAATTAAGAGAGTTGAAGGATCTTATCCCTGTGATATTTAAGATTAAAAAAATAGCAACAGTTAGGCCAGAATATAACAAAAATATTTTAATTGTTTGTTTCAATATTTCTGAACTATTAAAAGATAGAAAGTTTGTAAGCGATTTTTTTAAGCTTTCATCATAAATATCAATTAAGAAAATAATTGAAAATAAAAAATACAACCCCCCTATCCATTGTATTGAGGATCTCCATAAAATAAGACCTTGATCCATGTAATTAATTTCATCAAAAATTGTAAAACCTGTTGAAGTAAAACCAGAAACAGTTTCAAACAATGCGTTTAAAAAAGATAAGTTATAAATACTAAAATAAAATGGTATTGATAAAATTAAAGGTAATAAAATATAGCCTAAAATAACTGTTAAAATTTTTTCAAAAATACTTGGTTTATTATGGTTAGTTTTAATCTTATAAAATAAAATGCTAATTAATAAAGATGATATTAAGGTTATATAGTATGTGTTTAAATTTAGAAAAAAATTAAAATAATAAGAATAGATAATATTTAAAAAAGAAAAAATCGAAACTAATGCAAAGAAAAAACTAAGATATTTTACTCTAAAGAATTGCATTCAATTAAATTGAGCTAATTCTAAATATATTTTCCACAACTGAAATTGAATCTTTTTTGGCTAAAAAAACTACTCTATCTTCTTTTTGAAATACAAAATTTGATCTTGGTATAATTACCTTATCTTCTCGTAATATTGCTCCAATTCTAATTTCTTCAGGCAAATTTGAATTTTTTAGTTCCTTATTAATCAATTCTGATGTTTCTATTATTTCTGCCTCTATCACCTCATACTCGCCATTCATTATCGTGTAAGCAGTTTCTATTGTACCTTTATGGATATGCTTTAAGATACTTGATACAGTATTCATTCTTGGATCAATTAAATCATCAATTTTAAGTGAATTTTGCAATAGTGAATAATTGGGTTTATTAATTAATGCCATAGTTCTTTTATCCTCAATAGTTTTTTCATCTTGAGCAAATTTTTCAACTAATACACTAACCATTAAATTATCTTCGTCATCATTTGTTAAAGCAAGTACTGTTTCAGCTTCTTCTAAATTAGCCTCCATTAAAACTTCTTCATCAAGACCATTACCATTAATAACAATTGTATTATTAAGTTCATTTGCTAAAAATTCAGCACGATCTTTATCTTTTTCAACAATTTTAACTCTTGCAGAGTCCAATGTTTCTTCCAAATTTTTTGCTAAATTAAATCCAATATTACCACCACCAACAATTAATATTTTTTTAGAAATTTTTTCATTATGACCAAAAGCTTCCAGTGTTTCTGCCATTTGTGATGAATTAATTATAACATAAATCTTATCATTTTTTTTTATATCATCATTTTTTTTTGGAATTAAAAATTTGTCATCTCTAATTATTCCAATAATATTAGCATCTAAATTAGGATATTTTTTTGTTAATTCATTAAGCTGAATATTAATTAAATTACAATTATCATTAATTAAAATTTCTAATAATCTAATTTTATTATCAGCAAAAGGCACACTATCTAAGGTACCTGGAGCTTCTAATTTTCTTTGAATAGATTTAGCTATTTCAATTTCAGGAGAAATAATTACATCAATTGGTAAATTTTCTTTATTATAAACTCGTGTAAATTTTGGATTTAGATAATCTTGTGATCTTATTCTTGCAATCTTTTTTGGTATATTAAAAATAGAAAAAGCGATCTGACAAATTACCATATTAATTTCATCATTTCTTGTAACAGCAATTATCATGTCAGCCTCAGTGGCATTTGCTTTTTCTAAAATTGATGGATAGGTTGCTTTACCAACGATAGCCTTAACATCTAAAGCTTCATCAATTTTTTGAATATCCTCGCTAGATTGGTCTATAACAGTTATAGAATGACCTTGCTCACTTAATTGTTTAGCAATAGTGAACCCTACTCTACCTGCTCCACAGATGATAATGTTCATTTTAATTAAATTCTTTTATTCCCAAGCCTTTTAATTTTCTATGTAGCGCACTTCTTTCCATGCCAACAAAATTTGCTGTTTTAGAAATATTGCCATTAAACTTTTTCAATTGAATAGTTAAATACTCTTTTTCAAACTTTTCTCTAGCTTCTTTTAATGGCACAGATAGGCTGTTTTCTGCAATTTGGTTATCAAAATTAACACTTTTTAATGACTCTTTGATAATATTCGAAATTTTCTCTTTAGTGTCAGGCTGTAAGATCGCCACTCTTTCAATTAAATTTCTCAGTTCTCTTACGTTACCTTTCCAATTATGATTTAAAATGTAGCTATTATTTGCATCAACTTCTAATTCTTTAATATTATAATTCTCAGATATTTTTTTTGAAAAATATTTGATTAAAAGTGGAATATCAGAAATTCTTTGATTTAAAGGTTCAATATTAATCTCAAAAACATTAATTCTATGAAACAGATCTTCTCTGAAATTACCTAACCTAATTTCATCTTTTAAATCCTTGCTAGAAGAGCAGATTAATCTAACATCAACATTTACATCATTACTTCCATTAACTCTTTTAAATTTTTGATCAATAAGTACTCTTAAAATTTTTGATTGTATATCTAAAGGAATTTCTGAAACCTGATCTATTAAAAGAGTTCCTTTATTAGCTTTTTCTAAAGCTCCATACGATATTGACCCATTACTTTTTTCTTCACCAAACAATTCTAATTCATATTTATTTGAGTCTAATAATGCTCCATTTAAAATAATAAATGGACTTTTATTTCTTGATGAATTTTTATGAATTTTTCTTGCAATTAATTCTTTACCCGATCCTGAGGGGCCATTAATAAAAACTCTACTTTCTGTTAAAGAAATTTTTTTAATCTGGTCAATGATATTTAATATATTTTTACTATCCCCAATTAAATCATATGAAGAAAATAATTTAGTCTCATATTCTTTATTCTGTTTTTTTAAGTTAAAATTTTCAACAGCTCTACTTACAAAATTTAATAATCTTTCTTGATCAAATGGTTTTTCAATAAATTCGAAAGCACCCTTTTGTAAAGATTTAATAGCCATTTCAATATTTGCATGGCCAGAAATAATGATTACTGGAACATCTTTATTTTTAGATTTGATGTGAGATAATAATTCAATACCATCATTATCACCCTTATCTAATTTAACATCTAAAATAGCAACATCAGGCAACTTGTTATCTATTTCTGTTAACGCTTGATTATAATTTGCAGCAATTCTTGTTTTATAACCAGCGTCTAATATCAATTCGTTAATAATATTTCTAATATCAGCATTATCGTCAACTATTAAAATTTCAGCACTCATTATCTTTTAAATATAATTTTTATTTTTGCTCCGTTATTAATTGGTATAAATTCAATGTTACCATTATGGTCATTTATAATCTTATTAACAATTGATAACCCTAAACCTGTACCATTTTTTTTTGTCGTAAAATATGGATTTAAGATATCTTTAATATTAGATTTCAAGTTTTCAAATCCAATCCCAGTATCAATTATAGTTAGATTTATATGATCATCATGATCATTTAGTTCAATATCAATTTTTTTGTTGGTATTATTATCATTTTGAACTTTTTGTTGAATACTTTCTATAGAATTTTTTATCAGATTTAAAAAAACTCTGCTTAACTGTTCTTTGTCACTTTCTAAATTAATTATAGGCAAATTGCTTTCAAATTTTATTTCAATAGAAGTCTCTAATTCTTGTAATAATTTAATATTTTCTATTATTAGCTCAGCAAGATCATTTTTTTGAAAAATAGGTTTGGGCATCCTAGCAAAATCTGAAAATTCATTAACTAATTTTTCAATTTGTTTAATTTGATTATTAATAATTTTTAAATTTTCTTTAAAATTATCTTTATCTTTTTCTGATAATTGACTTGAATACTTACTTTTCAATCTATCAATAGTTAATTGAATTGGCGTTAATGGATTTTTAATCTCATGTGCTAATTTTCGAGCTAAACTTCCCCAAGCTTCATGCCGTTCGTTGATAATTAATTTTTCTTGTTGATTTTTAAGTTTCTCAATCATTAAGTTAAAATTTTTATTTAATATTTCTAAATCTTTATCTGTTTTAACTTCTGGGACTTTTATATCTAAATTACCTTCACCAATTGATGTAGATGCAAAAATTAAGTTATTAATAGATCTAAAAAATCTTGATGAAAATCTAATAGCTATAGATATTGATATAAATAATAATAAAGAGACAATTATTATATATATGATTGCAAATGAAATTTTTATACCAGTGCTTTTTTCTTCAACAGTGTAGTAAAAATTGATAGCTTCTTGTGATTCATTTAAATATCTTGAAATGTCTCTATCTAAATATTTAACAACATAAAGAAATCTATCATCAAAATTTTGTAGCCTCATGATTGCTGCTGATCGATTTTCAGTTGCATTAATAATTTTTAAAGGTCGATCATCATCTAATACAAGATTAAGAGCCTTATCAACAGGGGGGATATACGGTTGATTATCTTCAAGAGTTGAAAATAATAATCTTTTATCGATATCAATTATATGTATTTCATCAACACCTCTAATCAATTTTTGGGTTTTTAAAAATCTTAAATATTCATTTTTATTATCATTTAAAAATTTTTTACTTTTATTGGTGTCAAAAGCTATAAGCACT
>JACWEP010000026.1 GCA_014653375.1 Pelagibacterales bacterium SAG-MED48
AGATTTATTTTGAATATTGATTATATATTCAGGAATTATTAAGGTTGAGTCACTGATGATATCAATCGTCATTTTATTTTTCTTTTCAAAATAAGTTAAGTCATTAACGAAATTTTCTTTTAAAAAATCAGAAATTTTCTCACAAACTTTCAATTCAACGAATTTAGCTTTATTAATTACTGCTTTTAATTCAACAGTTTTAAGTAGTTTTTGAGCAAATGACTCATCTGTTAGTGTTACTTTCCACTTGATTGCACTTTCTCTAAGTCTTTGTCTAGACATTTCTATAAGACCAAAGTTACTTATTCTACCAATTTGTATTCTAGCTCGATCAGTTCTACACTTTTCCTTAAGCTTTCTTTCAACTAATCTTCTGTTTCCATAACTTAGCATGTCAATAAAATCGATTATAATTAAACCAGACAAATCTCTTATTTTTATTTGCCTAGAAATTTCTTCTGCTGCCTCAATATTGGTGTCTAATGCTGTGCTTTCAACATTTTTACCTTTTATTGAGCTTCCGGAGTTAATATCAATTGATACAAGAGCTTCAGTTGGGTTAATAACCAAATATCCTCCAGATTTAAGTTTTATCTCTGAGTCAAATATTTGATTTAATTTTTGTTCTATATTTTCTTCAATAAAAAGAGGAACTTTTCCTCTATATTTTTTTATCTTTTTAACACTTGATGGCATAATCATTTTCATAAAGGTTTGTGCTTTTTTATAACCTTCGTTACCTTCGATAATTATACTTTGTGTGCTATCATCAAACAAATCTCTTAAGGTTCTTTTGATAATTTCACTTTCTTGATGAATTAATGATGGTGCAATAGAATTAATGGCGTTATCTTTAATTTGGCTCCAAGTTTTAATAAGAGTGTCTAGATCATTATTAATTTCATTTTTAGTTTTATTGCTGCCAGCAGTCCTTACTATTAGCCCCATTTCTTTTGGTATTTCAATTTCATTCAAAATAGTTCTGATTTTTTTTCTATCTGCTGGATTGAATATTTTTCTAGAAATCCCACCACCTTTTGGTGTATTTGGCATTAACACAATATATTTTCCTGCAATTGAAATGAATGTGCTTAGCGCAGCACCTTTTTGACCTCTTTCATCTTTAATTACTTGGACCAGTATAACTTGGTTTGGTTTTATAACTTCTTGAATTTTGTATCTCTTGAATCTAAATTTATTTTCTTTCTTTTTCTCTTTTTCCTCATCGACAATAACTTTATCATTAATATTATTTTCGTTTTCCTCTGACGCATCTTTTTCTATGTTAATAGGATCATCTATTTCAAGTTTTCCTTCTGCAATATTTTCTTCTTCTTTTGCTTGCACCTCTTTAGAAAGTTCTTCTCTAGCTTTTTCTTCTTCTTCTTTTATTTTTTCAAGGTCAGCCTTAGGTATTTGATAATAATCTGATTGGATGTCGTTAAATGAGAGAAAACCATGCCTATCTCTTCCAAAATCAATAAATGCCGCTTGAAGAGAAGGCTCAATTCTACTAACTTTTCCTAAATATATGTTATTCTTAGTTAAGTTATTCTTTAAACCTTCGTACTCGTAGTCTTCAATATTGTCGTCTGATTTAAGAACAACTCTAGTTTCATTAGGATGCGATGCATCGATATATAAATTTTTTTCCATAATAATTTAATTGATTGTTTCATTTAATATTTTAAGTGTTTATAAAATTTTGTTTAATTCTAGTGCCTTATCTTTAACAAATTCCAAGATATAATGGAAATAAAATGAATAAATATCTAAAGAATATACTACTTATAACACTATCTTTTGTTTTATTGCTTAGCATCTTGATATTTAGCATTTTATGGACTTATTCAAATAATATTCCTGATTATAAATTTCTTAAAAATTACAAACCACCAGTCTCAAGCAAAGTATATTCAGGTAATGGAGAATTAGTTGCAGATTTTTCCAAAGAAAAAAGAATATTCGTTCCTTATAACTCAATACCAAAGAATGTAATAAACTCATTTTTATCTGCAGAGGATAAAAATTTCTTTTCACACCCCGGGGTTGATGCAAAAGGAGTTTTAAGAGCAGTAGTAAACAATATTTCCAATATAATTTCTTCAAAAAGACTTGAGGGAGCCTCTACTATTACTCAGCAGGCGGCAAAAAATTTTTTACTAACTAATGAAGTAAGCCTTAATAGAAAAATTAAAGAAGCAATTTTAGCGTTTAGAATAGAAAGAGCTTTATCAAAGCAAAGAATTTTAGAGCTATATCTAAATCAAATTTATCTTGGTAGTGGAGCATATGGTGTGGCTGCAGCAAGTTTAGAGTACTTTGATAAATCTATCAAAGATTTAAATTATGCTGAGAGTGCTTTGTTAGCAGCTCTTCCAAAAGCTCCAAGCAAATATAACCCTTATCGAAATATTGAGTTAGCAAAATTTAGAAGAAATTTAGTATTAAAAAATTTATTTGATAACAAATATATAAATTTAAAACTTTATAACGAACTTAAAATAAAAAAAATTTATCTAAGAAAATCAAAAAAAATTTTTTTAGAAGATGCTCAATACTATATTGAAGATGTTAGAAAAAATGTCATTGATACATTTACTTATGATAAAATTTATAAACAGGGCTTTAATATAAATACACCTATTAATTTAAAGTTTCAAAAAATTGCAACAGAAACACTTAGAAATGGTTTAATTTCTTATGATAAAAGAAAAGGTTGGAGAGGAGCTCTAACGAATAAAAAGTATTCTAAAAATTGGAATAATGATTTAAAAAAATTTAATTTAGAAAAATCTATTGGTTGGGAACTTGCAATAGTTAAAAAATTAAATAAGTTTTCTGCTGAAATTGAGACAGAAAAAAAATTAAATGGAGAAATTAAATTTCAAGATATTTCATGGACTAAAAAAGAATTTAACAAATTATTAAAAATTGGTGACATAATTTATGTAAAAAGGATTAATGACAGCACTTATAGTTTAAAACAACTTCCAAAAATTAATGGTGGCATGGTTGTTATGGACCCATATACCGGGAGAGTATTAGCTTTAAGCGGTGGGTTTAGTTTTAAAAAAAGTGAGTTTAATAGAGCAACACAAGCTTTGAGACAACCAGGTTCAGCTTTTAAACCATTTGTTTATGCCTTGGCTTTAGAAAATAATTATACTCCATCATCTTTAATTTTAGATGCTCCTATAGTTCTTGATCAAGGGGATGATTTAAAAATGTGGAAACCTGAAAATTATGGAAAAAAATTTTATGGTCCCTCAACACTTAGAGTTGGCTTAGAAAAATCAAGAAATCTTATGACTGTGAGAATAGCTCAAGATTTAGGTCTTTCAAAAATCATAAATATATCAAAAAAACTGGGTATTTATGATAATCCTGAGGAGCTATTATCCATTTCACTCGGATCTGCTGAAACAACTTTATTAAAACTTACTTCTGCCTATTCTGCATTTGTAAATGGAGGTAAACTTGTTAATCCAATTTTGATAGATAGAATCCAAGACAGTGAAGGAAAAACTATTTTTAATAATGATAAAAGAAAATGTATAAATTGTGATCAAATCTCATATTTGGGAAAAGATTATCCAATCATAAAAGATAGTTATCAAACAGTTTTTTCACCTCAAACAGCGTACCAAATGACATCCATACTTGAAGGAGTAGTTAAAAGGGGAACGGCTAAAAAAATAAAAGATCTTAAATTAAATATTGCTGGTAAAACTGGCACGACAAATAAAAATACAGATACATGGTTTATTGGGTTTACATCAAATTTATTAATAGGAGTTTATGTTGGATCTGATAATCCTATTTCATTAGGAAAATATGAAACAGGCTCAAAAACAGCTTTACCAATTTTTAAAGAATTTATCAAAAAAGTAGTGAAGAAATCTGAAGCAAGACCATTTAAAGCTGCTAAAGGCACTGTGATGATGGTGGTTGATCCAATTACTGGTCAAAAAGCAAAATTTACTTCAAAAAATACTATTATTGAAGTTTATAAAAAAGAAAATGTAATTAATGGTAAAGTGCTTTATTCAAATAATGATAGATTAGATGTTAATAATATATTAAAGTTTTATTAATGGACGATAAATATCAAAATTATAAAAAAGAAATAGAAAAAATTAATCAAAGAGTTAAGGAGTATCTTTGAAAAAAATGATATTTACTCAAAACTTGAAATATTAAATACAAAAATGTTAGAAGCCAATTTTTGGCAAGATAAAAATAATTCAAAAAATATAATTAAAGAAAAAAAACTATACGAAGGTTTGTTAAACACTCACAAAGTTTCAATAGAAAAACTTTCTGACTTAGATGATTTAAGTGAGTTAGCTTTAGAAGAGGAAAATCAAACTGTTCAAAAAGAAATTTTACAAAATATTAAAGATCTTAGAATCTTAGTTAAAAAAAATGAGATTAAATGCTTCTTATCTAATGAAGCAGACTCACTTGATTGTTATATTGAAATACACGCTGGGGCAGGAGGTACAGAGAGTCAGGATTGGGCTGAAATGTTAAGAAGAATGTATTTAAAGTGGGCAGACCTAAAAAATTTTAAATCAAATTTAATAAGCGAGCATAAAGGAGATGAAGCAGGCATAAAATCATCTACAATTAAAATAGAAGGAGATTATGTTTTTGGATGGTTAAAAAAAGAATCGGGTATACACAGATTAGTGAGAATTTCTCCCTTTGACTCAGGTGCAAGAAGACACACAAGCTTTGTCAGTATATGGGTGTATCCTGTGATAGACGAAAATATTAATATTGAAATTATAGAAAAAGATTTAAGAATTGACACATATCGATCAAGTGGAGCAGGAGGTCAACATGTAAATACTACAGATAGCGCTGTGAGAATTACCCACATACCCTCAAAAATTGTTGTTCAATGTCAAAATGAAAGATCTCAACATAAAAATAAAGAAACTTGCATGAATATGCTTAAAGCAAGATTATATGATCATGAAATGAAAAAAAAAGAACAAGAAAACCAAAATACAGAAAGTTCCAAATCTGAAATAGGATGGGGGCATCAAATAAGATCTTATGTCTTGCAGCCATACAGACTTGTAAAAGATAATAGAACAAATTTTGAAAGCACAAGCCCAGACAAAGTATTAGAGGGTGAGTTGGATGATTTTTTAGAGCAATCCTTATATCAAATTAAATGAGTAGAAAAATTTTAAAATATACCACTATAGTATTAGGATCTTTAGTTTTATTAATAATTTATTTAAGCACAGTTGGTTTTGAGACAGATAAATTTAACAATCAAATCCAAAATCTTGTTAAACAAAAAAATGATAAATTTGATACTAGTTTAAAAAAAATTAAACTTACTTTAGATCCATTAAATTTTAAAATTAATGCAAAAACAATAGACACTAAAATACTTTTTAAAGGTAAACTGATCGAACTTGAATATTTAAAAACTCAAATATCACTAAACTCATTCATAAAAAGTCAATTAGTTACCTCGCAAATAGAAATATCAACTAAACCAATTTTACTTAAAAATTTTGTATCATTTGTAAGATCCATAAATAACAGACCTGAATTATTTTTTTTAGAACGATTTATAAAGAAAGGATATCTAATAGCAGATTTAAAATTTAATTTTGATGAGTTTGGTAAACTTAAAGAAGATTATAAAATTAATGGGTTATTAAAAGAAGGCGAAATTAGTATTTTAAAAAAAAATAAACTAGAAAAAATAAGTTTTCTTTTTAATATTACAAAAAATAATTTTAATTTTAGAGAAATTAGTTTTGATGCAAATAATATTAATTTCTTATCTGATAGATTGAGTATAAAAAAAAATAAAAACGATTATTTGCTTGAAGGCAATATAAGAAATAAAAATTCTCCTCTAAATGATCAATTACTTCAAACAATCAAATTAAAATATCCTCAATTTGATCTAATAAATACAAACTTTGAGTCTGAAAATGATTTTTTATTTAATATTAATAACAAGTTCAAAGTTAAGAATTTAATAATAAATTCAAATATTTTAATTGATAGCTCTCAATTTAAAAAAAATAATTTGATTAGTGAGAAATTTATAGAGATTAATGAGTTGATTGACTTAAAAAATCATAAGATAAAAGCATCTTTTGCTAATAAAAAATTATCTATTGAAGGAAAAGGTCAAATAAAACTTCAAAATAAATTTGAAATTATTAATTATAAGATAATAAATAATGGTTCTGATTTAAATTTAGTATCAAATATAGAATTAAGTGAATTGGATATCAAAAACCAAAATTTAATTAAAGAATACTTACCTAAAACAAAGGATATTTTAAATCTAAAAGATCATAAGATAAGGGCATCTTATGCAAATAAGAAATTAAAAATTGAAGGAAAAGGTCAAGTTAAACTTCAAAATAAATTTGAATTTATTGATTATAAGGTAGCCCACAGTGGCTCTGATTTAAATTTAGTGTCAAATATCGAACTAAGTGAATTAGATATTAAAAACCAAAATTTAATTAAAGAGTATTTACCTAAAACAAAGAATATTTTAAATCTAAAAGATCATAAAATTAAATTACAATATAAAGATAGCAATTTATCAGTAGAAGGTTTGGGAAAAATTAGTTTAGACAAAGAATTCAATAAAATAAATTATACATTCTCAAAAAAAGATAAAAAATATAATTTTGAAACTAGTTTAGAAATTAATGACACACCAATAAAAATTGATTTTATTAATTATGAAAAGGATAAAAACTTAAATTCTCAATTAGAAATTAATGGAAACTATAATAAAAAATTTGGACTTGATCTAAAAAAGATTAGTATTTTTTCAAAGAATAACAGAATCTCAATTGATGATTTAATACTAGATGGAAAAATAAAATGACGATTGATATCATCAGTGACTCAACCTTAATAATTCCTGAATATATAATCAATATTCAAAATAAATCTA
>JACWEP010000027.1 GCA_014653375.1 Pelagibacterales bacterium SAG-MED48
TGGCATGTCTTTGCCTGCCTCAATACGCTCACGGACTAGCGCTTTCAGAGTCATGGGTTCTACCTTCATCTTTTGTGTTGGTTGGAACCCGTGACCCTTCGCAAGTTCAGCATATGATGCTGCCTTGTTATCTTCGTTACGACCAAATGCTACCGAGATCTCATTCTTAATAATATCACCCAGTCCATTGTTACGAAGCCAGTTAAACGCCGCTTCTTTATTTGCTTCCGTTATGGTTGCACGATACGACGTTGAAACTTTTAGATGAGATCCATCATGCAGTTTTAGTTCTGCAAGTCCCATCTCAGACATCATAGTGGGTATTACTTCACCCGATATATGATCTCTTTTCTTTTTTAATAATTTTAATCTAGCCTCTGCATCTTCTATTTCTGAAGACACACCCTCTAGTCTTTCAACTTGATCTGCAAGAGAGCTAATACCCTCAGTCTTTTTCATTGCATCTTGTTGATCTGATTCAAAATCAATTGTCATCTACTTCTCCTTTCTCGTATAGATTAATTTCAATAGGATAATATTTTCTTTCTTGTTTATCCCATTTTAACACTTTGTATTTACCATTTGTAATGTCAGATACAATAGAACATGCAACTCCTATTATTGCGGGATCTCCTGTGAGTAATAAATAATCTCTTGGTTTATAATTTTTTAATCCTTCTCTTAACTTATAAATAAGTGGACCAGGAGAAAAAATCATTTGAGAAAATTCCGGTAATAAAAATTTAAATTGTCCATATTGAGAGGCACCTATAATATTTATTTTAGGATTACCTGCTTGTGTTCCAGGAATATGTTGTACTACATAAACAGTAGACACATAATTATTTTTTAAGTTTTCGTATTTCGTACTTTCTGACATTATGCCTTGACATATAGTGCATGTAGGATTATATGTCAACCCAGAAAGAAGAAAAATATGAATTATAAATTTAAGACAAAACCATATAAGCATCAACTGACTGCTTTAGAAAAGTCATGGCATAAAGAAAATTTTGCATACTTTATGGAAATGGGTACCGGTAAAACAAAAGTGCTAATAGATAATTTAGCAATGTTGTACGACAAAGGTAAAGTGGATGGTGCTTTAATTATTGCACCAAAAGGTGTTGTAAAAACTTGGTATGAACAAGAGCTTCCAACACACTTACCTAATCACATAGAAAATGTGACTGTATTGTGGCAACCGAATATTACAAAAAGCCAAGAAGAAAAATTAAATTCTTTGTTTGAAATAGAAACAGCTTTACATATTTTAATTATGAATGTTGAAGCTCTGTCTACAGATAAAGGTGTTAAGTTTGCTTATAAATTTTTAAACTCACATAAAGTTTTAATGGCTATTGATGAGTCTACCACTATTAAAACACCTGCCGCTAAACGAACTAAAAACATAATAGACTTAGGAGAAAAAGCAAAATACAGAAGAATAATGACAGGATCCCCTATTACAAAAAAACCCTTTAGATTTATACACGCAATGTTATTTTTTAGATCCTTATTTATTAGATCATGCCTCTTATTATTCTTTTAGAAACAGATACGCTATAATGAAAACAATGCATGTTAGAGGAAGATCTATACAAGTTGTAAGTAAGTTTCAAAATCTTAGTGAGTTATCAGATGTTGTAAAAACATTTTCTGATAGAGTATTAAAAGAAGATTGTTTAGATTTACCACCTAAAAATTTTACAAAGAGACATATTATTCTTACACACGATCAAAGAAAAATATACGAACAGATGAAAAAAGCTGCTATGGCTGTGTTAAACGGTAAAGTTACAACCACAATGACAGTATTAACTCAACTAATGAGACTACATCAAATAACTTGTGGTCATTTTACTGCAGACGATGGCACCACACAACTTATACCAAATAATAGAATTACAGAATTGATGAACATATTAGAAGAGACTGAGGGTAAAGTTATTATCTGGGCTAACTATCAAAGGGATGTAAATCAAATAATAAAAAATGTTACTGAAAAATACGGAGAAGGTTCTATTGTAGACTACTATGGTTTAACACCACAAGAAGATAGGCAAGATAATATACGTAAATTCCAAAACGGTCCAGAGTGTAGATTCTTAATAGGCACACCACAAACTGGTGGTTATGGTATCACACTTACAAAAGCAAACACTGTTGTTTATTATTCTAATGGTTATGATTTAGAAAAAAGACTACAATCAGAAGATAGAGCACATAGAATAGGACAAAAGAAAAATGTAACTTATATCGACCTAATCGCTGAAGATACGGTTGACGAAAAAATTGTTGAAGCTTTGCGTAAAAAAATAAATATTGCATCTGAAGTATTGGGTGAAGAATTAAAAGATTGGATTTAAACTAAATCTACTGCTTTACCAATAATTGGTTTGTATTTAGTTTTTTTATCTTCTCTGTATGCTCTTAAATATTGACCTCTTGGTTGAAATGGTATGTAACTTGCATGTATCCACCCAGAGTTAGGTTCTCCAGGTGTGTAGTATTCTAAAATTAATTGATCTGGTTCACAGTTTGAGTACACCCAATCAGCAACCTCTGCATTGTCTACGCCCATTACTTCGAAATCACAAGCCTCAGCTTTTGAGTGCTGACTGGTCAAACTCGATCCGATGGCTACACACAACTCAGGAGATCTAAATCCGCTGGTTACTTTTACTCTGCCAAAATGATCCCGTACGGGCTGTAAAATTTTTTCACAAAGTGTCTTTAATTTTTCTACTTGATCTGCGTTAGGATTATTGTCAATACCTTTACGTATTGCAGTGTCTGATTTAATTAGTTCTTGTAAATTAAAATTACGTGTGAGTTGCATTAGTTAAGCATGTTCATGATTAAGGCAAGTATTATAGCTCCGCCTCCACCCATGATCATCTTCTCCATCCTTGATACACGTTCTTTGATTTCTTTTATTTGTTCAAAGGTCTGCTTTTGCATTATCCTGCAAAGCTTTTCGTGATCTTCTATTTTTTGTAACGCCGATTTTTTCATTATGTTCTACTCGCTATAACTTGTTCTTCCGGCGATAGTAACGCCTGTTCTGTTTGTGTCAAGTTGGTATTTGGGTCTACCACTTGTGCTCTTGGTTGTGCCATTGGCATAGGTGTTGGTGGTAATGCAGTAGTATTACCAATATTTAGCTCTCTCATTAAACTTGGATATGGTTGATTTAAATATAATTTATATAAATCTCTTAACACACTATTAATTTGTCTAAACGTATTTGATGTTAAAGGATTAGCATAATTATTTTCTTTTGCATTTCTTATGTAAGCATCAATTAATCCTTCAGGTAATTCAAAAGGTTTAAATTTATTTGCACGTAAACTATTAAAGTCTCTACCCAAATTACGTCTATCAAATATAGTTCCAACTTGTTTGTCATTAAAACCTAAATCTTTCATTGCACCTAAATCTTTTTTCATATCTTGTTGTGCTTCAAACCATGATTGATTACCTTGTATCAAACCTTCTATAATATCTTTTGCTTGTACATTACCTTGTGGTCTTGGTAAAAATTTTCTACTTTGTCTAAGTGCTGTATTGTATTCTGATATTTTGTAACCAAGTGATTGTTCAAAATCCATTTTTTGATTTCTAAAACCAAAGAATCCACCAAGTTCACCACCAACTTCTAGATCTTTTCCTGTATCTGGATCCTCTCCATACAATTGTGCTTGTGCTAATCTTTTTATCTGTGGGTATGAAAGTGGTGCCAACGCTTCGACTAGGTGAGCTATACCTTTATACATCTTATCTCCTTCAGGGTCTCTCGGATTCCATATTTCAGAGCCTGTATCTGTTCTACCACCTCTTGCATATAAATCTTGTAGTGCTTGTACCCAAATAGATTCACTTATGAAAGGATCAACAAGTCTACCCAATGCTTTTATTGTACCATCTGTAAGTCCTTTTATTAATGGTGCCTCATCATTTCCTTCAACGTTTGCTATAACAGATTGTATTGGATTAACTATTGTATCATAAGCAAATCCATGACTAAAATCTGTGTAGTAATAATTACCATCTTTGTCTTTTTGTGGTATGATTGTAGATTCTCTTGACCATTCAGGTAAGAATCTTCTCATAGCAGATAATTCGTCTCTTGTAATACCATACATACCTCTAAATATTTCAACTAAAGCTGGTGGAATTGTAGTTACAGCTGTACCAAAACCAAGTAATCTTCTTGCACCAATACTTCTTAATGCAGGATCTTTAACTTCTCTTATACCTTGTTGAACAATATTATGTGATGTTCTAATTATTTCTGCAGGAAATGATACAAAATTACCAAGAGGTGATCTACGTAAACCTTTAATAAAATCTGATACATAAGAATAGTTTGGTACTGTATTTCTAACTATTTTTGCTGCTTCTCTTGCAAGTTCTATGTCAGGTCTTGTACCTCTGTATGCATTTTTTAAATTATCAAACTCTGCAAGATAATTATATATTTTATAAAAGTCGTCCTCTGCAACATACAAATCTTGTGATGTTCTAAATACTTTATTTAATCGTTTACCTAACTTACCAAATACTCTTTCAATTACATCACCACCTTTTGCAATATCTTTTAATAAACCTTGTACATCTTGAAACGTAGAACTAGAATTTACCACACCTTCCTCTAACATAAACTGATAGAAAGCCTGGTCCTTTGGTTGATTTCTGTATAATAATTGTGGCTGTATAGTGTTAAAAGATTGTTTAAAACTATCTAAAACAAATTTAGGATTTTTAAATAAATTACCTGTGCCTAAACTAAATGCTACAGCACTTGTAAAGTTACGCATGTGTGTAAATGGACTTAAAACTGTTTTAGCAACCTGTGCAACCCCTTTTGGTATTGCAATACCATATCTATAAATATTAGTTTTCATTAAACCTTCAAGAGGTAACTCTTCCGCAAATTTTATAGCTGCTTCATACTCAGACGAAGTAAACTTACCATTTAATGGATTAACATAGGCCTCTTCACCCAAAGCAGATTTAATCTGCATACCATTTCTACTCATAGTATATCCAGGTCTATTAGGTAGATTTAACTGTGCTTGTGTTGGATTATCAAAAACAATTTTACCACTTTGTGCTATTTTATTATAAAACTTATCTCTTGCACTTATTGCAGACATAGCTTGCATATTGTTTACAATAGTTCTTCTTGCATCTTTTACCTCACCAAACAATTCTCTAAATGCCTTAATATCTTTTTGTCCTGTAATTAAATCTTTAGGATCAAATTTATTTGCTGATATTGCTTTAGATATATTTATTTCTTGCACAACTCCATCGTACATTGCACTTTTACTTTCAAACTTAAATACTGGTGACTTTGTTACTGGGTCCATTTTTACATTTTCTAAAACTTTGTCTACATCTAACATTGCATCTTTTTCGGTGTAGTTTTTTACTCTATTATTTCTAGCGTAGTTTATAAATAACTGTGCAACAGCTTCTCTTTTTTCATCTGTTGGTATGTAGTTTGTAGTTTTAAATACTTTACTATTTTCAAATATTTTATAATCGTTACTTAGTGTTGATTTTAATCTATTACTAAAAAACTGTAGTAATTCTTCTTTGTTTTTAGCTGTGAGATTACCACCACCAACTAAATCTGACTCTAATCTATTAAAAGCTTTTTTAGAGTTTGTGAGAGCTGTAACTAATTCTTCTTGTTGTTTTTTAGGTACTTTAATATTTTCTAAAGACTTATAAAAATCTTGTAATTTTTTCTTATCAAAATTATTAAATACTACTTCATTATCTTTTATTACATCTTTGCCTGATTTTAAACAAAGAATCCATTTGTGTAAGTAGTTCATCTTTATTTTTTATTTTATCTGCTGCAGGTGATGACTTATTAAATATTTGTTTAAAAGATTGATCTATGTCTTTTACTAAATCTTTAGCTACAATGGCTGCAGCTCCTTCTTCCCCTTCTACTCTCATTTGTCCTTCAAATAATTCTTGTGACTTTTTACTTCTAGGTCTAAATTTTGATGCAAATTTATCTACAAGTCTTTCAAATGTAGAATTACTAAAAGCAAGTTCTTTACCCTTTTTAGCTAACAAACCTCCAACTTTACCTACACCATAAGCAACTGGTGCTATTAAAACACCTTCACCAAAAAATTTAAATCTATTTTCTAATCTTCTTATAGCATCATCATCACTTTCATTTCTAATATCTCTATCTAAATTAGTTCCTTTTTCAAACAAATCACCAAATGTACCTATATCTTCTACATCATAAACCACAGATGCACCTGCGGCACCACCTGTTGTGATTGCTCCATATCTTGCATACCTTGCTGATTTATTTAATTTATTAGCAGCTTGTTGTCCTTTAGATAAATTTTTTGCTGTCTTACCTGTTAATCCAACTCTTCTGCCTTTTTGTATTGCACTAATAGTTTTTGTTGCAATCTGTCCAGCTATCTTTGCACCTCTTGCTGCTGGCACACCTACTTGAACTAATGCTTCTGTAATTCTTCCTGCTGCTGTATCTCTTGCTTTATCTTCTAAACCTTGCATG
>JACWEP010000028.1 GCA_014653375.1 Pelagibacterales bacterium SAG-MED48
GCCAAAAGTTTTTATTAATGATTTTTTAGAACTTCTTTATTATTTTAAAAATATCAATTCATTAATTTTAGAAAGTACTAATTTTTCCCTTAATGATGAGGAGTTTACAAGAATTAAAGATATATCTAGTCAAGTAGATGTAGAAGTTTTAATTCTATTTTGGCAATTTGCAATCTCGTCGCTTGAAGAATTAGATATTGTCTCTAATCAGCATTTATCAATTGAGATGTTCTTAATAAGATTAATGTATTTAAGTTCTATAAAATCAAAAAAAACACCTGATTTGAATAAGGATGAAAGCTTAGAAAGTGCAGCTGTCCCGAAACAAACTGACATAGAAAATGTTACAAAATCTATAGATCAAATTAAAAATATTGCTCAAGAAAAAAAAATTAAACCAGAAATTAAAACAGAAATTAAAGCAATAGATAAAAGCTTAATTAATTCATTTAATGATTTGCTAGATGCCTGTTCAGAAAAAAAAGAAATCAAATTAAAATATGAGTTAGAAAAAAATATTAACCTAGTTAAATTTGAGAGAAATAGAATAGAAATTTCTTTCAATGATAATTTAGATAAAGATTTTGTTAAAGATTTGTCCGCAAAACTTTTTGAATGGACTAGCGAAAGATGGATAATTACATTTAGTAAATCTAAAGGTGAAATGTCTGTAAAAGAGAAACAAAAAAAATAAAAAAGAAGAATTAATAAATGAAGTTAAAAATTCAGAAATCTATAAAACTATAATAGAAAAGTTCCCAGATGCTGAATTGACTGATGTTAAATTAAATAAAAAAGAGGATTAAAATGACTGATTTTACTAAAATTTTAGATAAAGCTAAGGAACTTGAAGCTAAAATGAAAGAAAGCCAAGAAAAAATCAAAGAGATTAGGGCAGAGGGGGTTTCTGGATCTAATTCAGTTAAAATTATACTAGATGGAGAAGGCGAGATGCAAAATATTAAATTATCTGATGATATAATGAAAGAAGATAAAACCATTATAGAAGATTTAATAGTGGCTGCTCACAACAGTGCTAAGTCTCATCTTAAATCAAAGACCACAGAAGAAATTTCAAAAGCTACAGGAGGTTTTGGAATTCCTGGTTTTAAATGGCCATTGTAATTGATGCAAAATATTAATGAGATTGAAGAATTAATAAAGTTAATATCAAAACTTCCTGGTTTAGGCCCTAAGTCAGCAAAAAGAATTGTTTTAAAATTAATTAATAATCGCGATGAACTTGTCAAGCCTATGGCTATTACGTTAGATCAAGTTTATAAAAATGTAACCAGGTGTAGTTCTTGTGGGTCTTTAAAATCAAATTCAAATGGTTGTATTAATTGCGAGGATACAAAAGAAAAATATACTAAAATTTGTGTAGTTGAGGATATTGCCGATCAATGGTCAATTGAAAATTCAAATATTTTTCAGGGTTATTTTCACATTTTGGGAGGAACCATTTCCTCTGTCGGGCAAAGAAAAGAAGATCTTTTAATTAACTCGCTAGTAGAAAGGGTGAATAGAGAAAATATTGAAGAAGTAATATTAGCAACAAGTGCAACTGTTGAAGGGCAAACTACAGCTTATTACATTCAAGATAGTTTAAAAAATTCAAAAGTAAAAATTACTAAATTAGCTCAAGGTTTACCTGTTGGTGGAGAAATTGAGAGTTTAGATGATGGAACTTTATTTTCTGCATTTAAAAATAGAGCTAATTTAAATTCTAATTCAGATTAAGTTTTTTTTTCAATCTATTTCGATGCAATAAAGGTTCTGTATATCCTGATGGCTGCTCCATACCTTTAAAAACTAAATCACACGCAGTTTTAAAAGCTAAAGATCGATCAAAGTCATCACTCATTTTAATATATTTTTCATCTCCTTTATTTTGTTCATCAACAATTTTTGCCATATCTTTCATAATTTCAGTTACTTGAATTTTAGTTGTTATTCCATGATGAATCCAGTTAGCGATATGCTGCGAAGATATTCTAAGTGTTGCTCTATCTTCCATAAGTCCAATATTGTTTATGTCTGGAACTTTTGAACACCCAACTCCTTGGTCGATCCATCTAACCACATAACCCAACAATGTTTGCGCAGAGTTTGAAATTTCTTTATTGATTTCATCAACTGACCAATTTGGTCTATCAGCAACTGGTATTGTCAATAGATCATCAAGTTTTGCCTGCTCTCTATTTAAAATTTTCTCTTGCTCGTCAAAAATATTAATTTCATGATAGTGTAATGCATGCAGAGCAGCAGCTGTAGGAGAGGGGACCCAAGCACAGTTAGCACCCGCTTTTAAATGACCAGTTTTTTGCTCCATCATATCTTTCATTTTATCTGGCATTGCCCACATTCCTTTTCCTATTTGTGCTTTTCCAGATAACCCACATTTTAAACCAATATCAACGTTGTTATTCTCATAAGCTAAAATCCACTTAGAAGATTTCATGTCTCCTTTCTTAATCATTGGCCCAGCCTTCATTGATGTGTGCATTTCGTCACCAGTTCTATCTAAAAAAATCCTGTATTGATAAAAAATACTCTATTTTTTAAAGTTCTTATGCATTCTTTCAAGTTAACAGATGTTCTTCTTTCTTCATCCATAATTCCTATTTTACAAGTGTATTGTTCTAACCCTAAAACTTCTTCAACTTTAGAAAAAATTAGATTAGTAAATGCGGTTTCATCTGGTCCATGCATTTTAGGTTTCACAATATAAATTGAACCAGTTCTAGAATTATTTTTATTTTTAATATCATGAAGTGCCGCAGTTGAAGTGATAAAAGCATCCATAATACCTTCGGGCACTTCATCGCCATTACTTAAAATTATTGAAGGATTGGTCATTAAGTGCCCAACATTTCTTATTAATAAAAGGCTTCTGCCATGTAATTTAAGTCCTTTACCATCTTTTGAAATAAAACTTCTGTTTGGATTAAGTTTTCTTTCAAATAATTTACCAGCTTTTTCAAATTGTGTTTTAAGATTACCCTTCATTAACCCCAACCAGTTTCTATAACAAATAATCTTATCTTCAGCATCTACAGCAGCAACACTATCCTCGTTGTCACAAATTGTTGATACAGCAGACTCTAGTATTATTTCACTAATTCCAGCATGATCTTGTTGAGCACTAAAAGCTCTAGGGTCTCTTAAAATCTCTATATGTAAGTTATTATTTTTAAGTATTATGGCAGATGGATTGTCAGCCTCACCTCTATGTCCTATAAATTTTTGTTCATCAATTAAATTAAAACCATCAGCACCTTTTAAAATTACTAAATGACCTTCTTTAATAGCTATGCTTGTAATTTTGTGCCAACTTAAGTCTTTTAAAGGAAAATATTTATCTAAAAAATCTCTACCATATTTAATTACCATTTCACCTCTTAACGGATCATATCTTTCAGATACACTATCTTCAGACTCTTCAATCACATCAGTTCCGTAAAGACTGTCATATAAACTCATCCATCTTGCATTAGCAGCATTAAGGGCATATCTTGCATTCATAATTGGTACCACCAATTGAGGTCCTGCAATTTTAGTTATTTCATCATCAACATTTTTGGTTTCAATTAAAAAATCTGGACCTTCTTCTTTTAAATAATCAATTTCAATCAAAAATTTTTTATATTCATTTAAATTAAATTCGTTATCTTTATTTTTTGTGTGCCACTCATTAATTTTCTTTTGTAAATTTTCTCTAATATTTATTAATTCCTTATTCTTAGGCGCAAGTTCTTTAACTACTTTTTCAAAACCAATCCAAAATTTTTCAGGTGAAATATTTAGATCTTCTAGTAGTTCTTCTCTGATAAATTTTGCTAAATTTTCTGAAACTTTAAGACTGTTAATATTTATATATTTTTCTTGCATAGCACCTTATTTTTGCCCCATCTGTATTTTTGCCTGAGAGTTTTGCTCCTTCGGCGGAAAAATTATTCTCTTTCCAGAGTGTTATGCTTTTATCGGTCCAGTTTACCTGAGAGTTTCCGGGGTGGTTGCTCCTTCGGTGCTAAATTATTAGTCTCTCCCGATAGACGAGAAATCTACAAGTTAATATATTTATGTCAATTGTTTATTGAAAATCTTAAACATTTTATTGCCTTTTTTAATATATAAGTACTATTCTTATAAAAATGAAAAATTATCTTAATTTTGAGTCAGATATAAAAAATCTAGAGAGTGAGATTGAAAAATTAAAGGATCCATATCACCAAGATGGGCTTTCAGAAGTAGATACTCAAAAAATATCAACTGTTCAAACGGAATTAGATGAAAAGCTAAAAGATATTTATTCTAATCTAGATCCTTGGCAGACGACAATGGTTGCAAGACATGAAGATAGACCAAAATCAAAATTTTTTATCGATAACTTATTCGACGATTTTATTTCTTTGTCTGGTGATAGATATTATGGAGAAGACAAGTCAGTTATTGCAGGTTTTGCAAAATTTAATGGCAATTCAGTATTAATAATTGGTCAGGAAAAAGGAGAAAACCTAGAAAGCAGAATTGAAAGAAATTTTGGAATGATGAGACCAGAAGGTTATAGAAAAACAATTAGATTAATGAATTTAGCAAATAAATTTAATATACCTATAATTTCTTTCATCGATACGCCTGGCGCATACCCAGGAGTTGGAGCCGAAGAAAGAGGACAAGCAGAAGCCATAGCTAAGTCAATTGAGTGCTGTATGAAGCTAAAAGTTCCAACTTTAGCAATTATAATTGGTGAAGGAGGCTCAGGTGGTGCAATAGCATTAGCCTCCTCGAACAAAGTAATTATGTTAGAAAATTCAATTTATTCAGTTATCTCGCCAGAGGGATGTGCAACTATTTTGTGGAGAGATCCAAAAAAAATGCTTGATGCTGCAAAAGCAATGAAGTTATCAGCGAAAGATTTGTTAGAACTAAAAATTATAGACGAAATAATTCCAGAACCCTTGGGTGGTGCTCATAGGGATAGAGATTTAATGTTAGATAATTTAAGAAGCTCAATATCTAAAAATTTAGAATATTTTAATGATTTATCAGCTGATGAAATTATGAGTGAAAGAAAAGATAAGTTTTTAAAAATTGGAAGAAATAAAGGTTTTGTAACTAATTCAGATAACTTAAGTACTTTGATTGATAAAAATAATCATTTTGAAATACTTAAATCTAAAAAATTTTTGATAGGATCAGTGGTTGTAGGGTTGGTTTTATTGTCAGCTGTACTTAGCTTGTTTTAAATCGCTTATAAAGCACCACAACAATGCTTAAATTTTTTTCCAGATCCACAAGAGCACGGTTCATTTCTGCCAATTTTTTTCCCACTTTTAATTTGCTCTACTAGTGACTGTTTAATTTCTTCTTTTTCTTGCCTCTGTTCAGTAACAACTTTTAAATTCATTAAAATAGTCACATAATCTAATTTTAGTTTATCTAAAAGATTTGAGAATAATTCAAATAATTCTGTTGATTTAATTCTAGATAGATCAAATCCTTGACATCTCGACACAACAGTAATTGGAATTTTTTTAATTTCTGTAGTTGCAAAAATAAACTTAAGATATTCAGGTGGTTCTTCAAGTGTTTTCAATAATGCATTAAAAGCTTGTTTACTTAGCATATGAACTTCATCTATGATAAATATTTTATATTTTGCTGAAGTTGGCCCGTATCTTGAAAATTCAATTAAATCTCTAACATCATCTACACCTGTTTTGCTTGCAGCATCCATTTCAAGAACATCAATATGACTTGAGTTTGTTATTGCCTCACAATTTTCACATAAATTTTCTTTACATAAATTTTCTATACCATTTGAACAATTGAGTGCTTTAGCAACTATTCTTGCGGTCGTGGTTTTACCAATTCCTCTTATTCCAGTGAACAAATAAGCATTGGGAACTTTATTTGCTTTTATTGAATTAGTTATAGTTTCTACCACAACTTCTTGACCTATAAGATCATCAAAACTTTGTGGTCTATACTTTAATGCTAATACTTTTGAGTTATTATTCATTTTTTAATTTTCAGGAGACTAGAACCTGAATAACTGTCTCTACGACTGCTTCCGTTAAGATCTGGTCGGGTTCAAGCAGCATCCACCTCTAGCCTCCGAAACTATTATAGCAGTTAAATTTTCTATTCTACAAGAAAAGATTA